>JASFGC010000260.1:0-5468 GCA_050123975.1 Syntrophobacterales bacterium
AGCAAGCAGGAGGTATTCAAAGGTAATCCGCTGACGGCGCGGTATCTCCAATTGGCGGCAAGCCTCCAACAACTCCTCCAGGGGGTAGCGGCGGTTGATTGGCATAAGGCGAGATCGTGTCTCGTTGTCTGCAGCATGCAGAGATACAGCCAGTTTTATAGGAAACATGCGGCTCAATTCCAGCATCTCCGGCACCAGCCCAACGGTGGACAAGGTAACTTTTCTGGTGGAAAAGTTGAGGCCATGGTCTGAAGTGATTATCTCCAGGGCCTTGGCCACCTGCTGCAAATTGGCGAGAGGCTCTCCCATTCCCATGAAAACCAGGTTGGTTATTCTTTCTTCTGGGCCAAGTTCACGTCGTGCCGCGCAGATCTGATCTACAATCTCTCCAGCGCTCAGATTTCTCCTGTAGCCCTTGTCGCCAGTTAAGCAGAAGCGACATTTAAAGGCACAACCAACCTGACTGGAAACGCAAAGAGTGAGCCTGCGCTCCTCGTCAATCAACACACTTTCTATGCGTTCGCCATCCTGAAGACGAAACAAGAGTTTGCGAGTCCCGTCTGTATCGGTCAGTACCTTTTCTCGCATCACACTAGGAATGCGTGCATGCTGTTCGAGCCAGCCACGAAAATCCTTGCTCACATCCGTCATTTTCTGGAAGTCTTCCACATTCTGAGCATAGATCCATTTGAGGAGCTGTCTGGCCCGGTAAGCGGGCTGACCCACTTCTTGAATCCAGAGTTCCAAGTCGGTTGGGGTGAAGTCTTTCAGGGGAACGAGGTCGTTCATTTCCGCTTAACCTGATACTCATCTGATACCCGGTCCTGCAAACAAACCAGGTCATAGCGTTTGACACTTCCTTCATCGAACCACTGTCTGCCGAGTTTCTGACAGTCGCTGCAAGCCTTCCTGGGGATACAGATGCCGAGCAGATGATTCTCGGTGTCAGCATAGGAGTCGATCCTTATCACTCCGGCACACTCCCTGCAGACCCTGACTGTTTCCTTCTGTTCCTCGATAATACTGTCGGTGTCGTAGAAAACGGTCTTGCTGCGTCGGACAAATTCGTTTCCCGCCAGATATTTTTCCCGCTTATGTCCGCATTGTTGTCTCTGCTCTAGCACGCGCTCACAGGTGCTTGCTATGGCGCTGGTCACTTCATCACTTTGACGAATCTCCTCGGGGTCGTAATTGGGTTCCTGTACCCATGAGTAGTCAATACCAGCCAGCGCCAATAGTATACCTACATTTACATAGGGCAACGCCCCCTCGATGGAATAGCCTCCTTCCAGGACAGCTATATGCGGCTGCAACTTCTCGGTGAGTTTCGCATACCCTTGGGCGCAGAAGTTCATTGCAGTGATTGGATCACTGTAATGATTGTCCTGTCCTGCTGAATTGATAATCAGCTCGGGCTTGAACTCTTCTAGAATGGGCAAGACCACTCTATCCATCACGTAAAGGAAACCCTCCTTAGAGGTCATTGGCGGAAGGGGAATGTTCACCGTGGTTCCTAGTGCATTCGGCCCTCCCATCTCACTCGCAAAGCCGGAACCGGGATAGAGGGTACGGCCATCTTGATGGAGGCTAATAAATAGGGTGTCGGGGTCATGCCAGTAAATGTTCTGGGTGCCGTCTCCATGGTGGCAATCAGTGTCCACAATAGCCACCCGATCCACCCCGTAGGTGTGGCGGATGTGCTCCACCATCACAGCCTCAATATTGATGTTACAGAAACCCCGGGCACCGTGTACAGAGCGCATGGCGTGATGTCCTGGAGGACGCACCAGGGCAAAGCCACAGTCCACCTCACCCTTAAGCACTGCCTCGGCGACTGTTTTGCATCCACCCGCGGCAATATAATGGCTTTCGGTGAGAACAGCCTCTACCCCAGGCACACAAAAATGGACACGCTCAACATCTTTTGTCGTGGCCAGTTCGGGATTGAGTTCCACCAAGCCTTCGATGTCCAAGATACCCTCTTCGAAAACCTGGTCCTGGGTATAGAGCAGACGTTCCTCTCTCTCAGGATGGGTCTCACTTATGGCCCAATCGAAGGCTGGGAAAAAGACCAGCCCAGTTTTTCTTTTTGCTTTCATTCGGCAGTCTCTCTATAGGGACTGATGAGACCTGGTTTGATCTGGGCTCTCACCCGGATGTTCCGCCCCACCGTGTAAAATCCTTGCACCATATTGAACTCTGAATCTTCAAGCAGTTCCATTTCCAGATCATCTCCCACAGCGCCCAGCCGATGCGCCTTTTTTCGGAGGAGATAGTAAGCAATCTGAATCACCTCCTGCTTTGAGGCCTTTTTTTTAATCTTGTCTCGATAGTCTTCTTCCGGAGCGTACACATACCCGCGACTTGTATCTGCAAGTACCGTCACTTCACAGGTGGTTCTCGCAACTGCGGCGCCGATGGCGTTGGCCACTTCATATTCAGAGGGAACTCGGGTCTGCAACCCACTGACAGCCTGCACCCAAGGAGCTATATCTTTCGCAGGACCTCCAATAACGATAACGCCGGACGGTTGTATTGTCCTACCTTCTAACAGTTCATGAATAGTGTAGACCGGCTGTTGGTTCACTCTGTCCACCAGAGCGTTGACTGCTTCCATAATGAGCGAGCAGGACTTCTCTACGATTGCCTTCGCAGTTTCCTCAACTCCTTTTCCAAGTTGCTCTGCCAGCCGATGAATTCCATCAATGGCACGTTGTTTTTGCCCTCCCTGCACGGTGTCAAGCGTTACCAAAGCATCAGTGGGAGTTGGCTCTGGTCCTCCGTAAGCAAGGGCCCTCCCTTTCCTCTCGGGCCCAATTTTTAGACCTCCGTTTTCCAGCCGCACCCAGCTATCACCTCCCACGCCGATGGATACGGTGCGAAGGGCTCTCACCAGAGTATTATACCCCCCCATCCGGACTCCCAAAGGTTTTAGCAGGGGCGCACCATCTACCAGGATAGCTATGTCGGTGGTGGTACCACCAATGTCCAGTACCACTTCCTCCTTGCTGGGGTCGGTAAAAGCGAGCGTACCCATAACGCTCGCAGCCGGCCCGGAGAGGATGGTCTCCACCGCATACTGTACGGAGCTCTCCTGGGCCATGGTACCGCCATCTGCCTTGAGTATCTCAAGCGGTATCTGGATTCCCTCTTGCTCCAGGCTCCCCTGGACCGCCTTATAAAATTCGCCGCTGATCCGGGCGACAGCACCATTCAAGTAGGCGGTGGCAATGCGGCGAGCAAAGTTCAGGTGGCCTGATACCTGATGGCCCAATGTCACCGTCTCGAAGTTGTCCGCCATCAAGTCACGCATCTTCAGTTCGTGACGAGGATTGCGGATACTGAATTTGCTTACCAGCGCAAGGTTGCGAACATCTTCAGACTTTAGTTTCCTACTAATTTCAATTATTTGGTCTTCATTGATTGGATCGATTTCCTGACCCCGATGATCAATAGCACCACTGACTACATAGTAGTGATCACCAATGCTAAATGCATTGGGATTCATCCCAGGGCCGCTGGCCACCAAAATTCCCACCGGCTCTGTTTTTTCTTGAACGATGGCATTGGTAGCCAAGGTGGTGCTCACCACCACACGCTCAATAGAATGAGGGTCCAGATCTTTGGTTGCCTCAGAAATGCCTGAGCAGACAGTGTCGAGAAGATGCACCTGGTCTGTGGGAAGTTTGACCTTGCTAACAAGCTCCCTGCCTTGAAGAACCACCACGTCTGTGTGAGTTCCGCCTACATCGAGCCCGACAATCATCCGTTACCCCTGGTAAGAACAGAGAAATCCTTGTGAAATTCTAACCCGGATAGTTCATAAATTGGGAGTGCTGTAATTTAATCGGAGCAAAGATAACAGATACTTTTGCAGGAGTCGAGAAGGGATTTAGGATTTCGGATTGCGGAGTGCGGATTGCGGAAGGCGTGGAGCATGGGGCGTGGGGAAATACAGCTAGCAGCGAGCATCTGGCAGAAACCAGAGGTCGGAGATCAAACGTCAGGGGTTAGACTGATCTCTGACCTCTGACTTCTGACCTGTGTGATAAACGACTTTTACGGTTTCAACGGTTTACCCTTTACCGCTCACCGCTTACCGCCCCTTAAAGCGGTTTGTTGCCATTGAGCTTTTGGGCAAGAGTAAAAACCGTGTCCGCGTAGTAAATGCTGCGGTTGTAATAGAGAATAACCTTTTTCTTTTCCTTGTCACCTTGAGCTTTTCCCCAGCGATGCGCCCGGAGAAAATTGGCCACACTGGCAATGGCATCTGGGTGGTTGAAAAGATCGATCCGGCCGTCACCGTCGCCGTCCCGACCATAATGTTCGATATTGGAGGGTAAGAACTGAGGAATACCTATAGCACCCTCACTGGAGCCAAAAATCGTGAATGGATCAATGTCGTTTTTGTGGGCATAGTTGAGCACAGCCTTCAGTTCCCGGTAGCTTCGGGAAGCGCGCTTGGTTAGACGCTTTGACATTACTGCCCTTGACTGCATCTGTTTTTGCTCTTCTGTAAGAGCTGCAAAGATCTTCTCCCGAACCGCTGGCTCTTGTGAGACTGCCATAGTAGAGAGCACATTGATTGTTTGGTACTTCCCAGGGTAGGTGCCCAGTGCGGTCTCCACCATGAGAACAGCCACTACAACTGGCGGCTCCACTCCAAAACGTTGATTCGCTTCCTCGAGGGAGGTCCCGTGCCGCTCTATATAACGCTTGGCCTTGTGCACCGAGTATTTGGAGAGGAACTGGCCATAATTGAGAGTTGCCTCGCTTCGTACCAAATTCGCAGCCACCACCTCTAACTCTAGTTTGACCAGAGGGTTTTGATAAACAGACCGGACCAGATTCGCATCCAGACCATCAGCAATGAGTCGCTCTTGTAACGTAGCGAAATGGAGCTCTGAAGCGTATGTGGTAAGGGGAGTCAGCAAGATTAAGAGCAAAAGAGCGGCAGCGCTAGCATGTATCCATTTTCCCATTTTCCGTAAGAACCGCATATCAACCATAAAACTTCTCTCCAGTCCTGTAAGTTCAATAAAGATCGGCTTGGTAATTCAGAAATGGCAACTCATCTCGTCTAGAATGCTTTTGGGAATTGCACAAAGTGCGCCAACACATACCGATTTCTAACCCAAAATTGAAACCCCTCGTCTTCTCGGCCGCAGATCATCCGTGCAGGAGATAACTTCCGAATTCTACAGAGTCTATAATGTTATGATCTGCTAGGCAACCTGCGAATTAAGAAACAGTAGATCCTTACGAAGTATGGACATTTAGAAATTCGCAGATGTTACGAGGGTCGTTCTTTACGTCAGTTTTGTAAAAAGAAAGGCTTGACGATTGGGGAGTAGGATATGATATGTGTCCCGACTGTGGTGCTAAGATTTTAGAAAGATATGAGATAGTTCTTCAACAGCATTTATTAAGAAAGGATCCTCATGAAAAGCTACCGAAAAGAACTCTGG
>JASFGC010000261.1:0-5464 GCA_050123975.1 Syntrophobacterales bacterium
GAACTAGGAACTGAAAAACAACAGTGAGAGGCGGGGACACACTGACGCGGCGAGAAAGAACTCTCAGGTTATTGGTAATGGGCAATGGGTTATGGGTAACAACCTATCACCTATAACCTATGACCTGGAAAACACAGTTTCAACGGTTTTAACGGTTTCAACGATTGAACGATTCGACCATTTGACGAATCAACGATTTGACGATTTAACGGCAACCGCTTACTGCTCACTGCTTAGCGCTCACCGTTTACTGCTGACCTGAAACCTAAGATCTTGAGATTTACCGCTTCGAATTTTGGCTGTGATACTCTGCTATTGACCCAGGAAGCCTTCGGTGTAGAGTTGAAAGATATACCAGTCTAGACCCTTGCTTACAACGATATGGTTTGACTCAAGGTGACAGTCCAGGTCGAAAAAGTTGTCCACATACATATCAAAGTCTCCGCGCGATCGGTCATAGAAAAAGTGCTTTATGCAGGTCCACTTCCTCTCCAGAATACAAAAACAGAACAAAATTGAGATCGGATCGTCGCCTAGATTATCTGCGTGGGTTCTGAGCGAACTGGTGAGCTTGGCGAAAATGTCCACCAAGATATCGTGGTTGATGTCCTCAAGGATGTGAAACCAATTTCCAGTTATCCGATCCCTGACCAATTTTTGGATGTCCTGCCGGATTATTTCTTTTCCGGGATTGTGCGCCTTGAATTCAACCCCAGCGATTTTTTGATAACTACCGTTTTTCACTTCATAGAGATTCAGATCGGAGGTGGCACTCATCTCACTGGGATTTTCAATCAAATAATAGTAATTCAGACCATTCAGCAGACCGCAATACAAAATCATCGGTTCATATTCGCCAACACGCACGTCGCCACTTACTTGGGTTGGCAAGAGCATCCTGGGAGACAACCCACTCGGTCTCTCGTTGATGGTTGTAATGTGCCATAGTTCGAAGGAAAGTCTGCGATTGATTTCCAAAAGGTCGTGAATCAGTTTGTTCATCTGCATCCTCCCGCTCAAATTCATGATTACCAGCCCTGTTGAGAAGCAAGAATCATGCTGGACGTTCGGGTTACAATAAGGTCAAATGCAATTTTAGGATTGCAGTCTGACCAAACCTCTTGTTTGGCATGAAATTCTACAAAAAACGCAGAAGGTGTGGTTTTGCCAGGCGTAATGCTTGACAAAACAGTTGGGCGGAACAATATTTGGCAGTAGATATGATGATCGCTTCTGAGAGAGTACTGTTTGAATAAGGGACTGGGAATGGCAGAAAAAAAGTGTGAAAATAACAAACCTTGTGATGCCTGCAATCTTGGGGACAAGTGCTCTTCTGGCGAAAAAGCAGAACATGAGGAGAAAAGACTGCGGGAGAGACTTTTCAACATTCGCCACAAGATTATGGTCATGAGCGGTAAGGGTGGCGTGGGGAAAAGTACCGTAGCAATCAATTTAGCTGCTGCTCTGGCTCTCAGGGGTCATCAAGTCGGGATTCTTGACGCTGACATTCACGGTCCGGACGTGCCGAGAATGTTAGGTATAGAGGGGCAGCGCTTGACTGGCAGTGATGACGGTATCAATCCGGTGGAAGTATTCGAAGGTTTTAAAGCAGTTTCTATGGCCCTGCTCTCACCAGAGCCTGACAAGGCTATTATCTGGAGGGGACCGCTCAAGCATTCCGCTATCAAGCAATTCCTCGGTAAGGTGAATTGGGGTGATCTAGACTTTCTCTTTATTGATTTGCCTCCAGGCACTGGCGATGAACCCCTCAGTGTTGCCCGTCTCATCAAGGAGGTGGACGGTGCCGTGATTGTGACCACCCCGCAAGATGTTGCTCTTTTGGACTCGCGCAAGGCCGTCAGTTTTAGCAAGTTGATAGAAGTGCCGGTGTTGGGCATTGTTGAGAACATGGGTGGTATGGTCTGCCCACACTGCAGTGAAAAGATAGATCTATTCAAGATAGGAGGAGGTGAGCAGGCAGCCGAGGAGCTGGGGGTGGTATTCCTGGGACGGATACCCATTGATCCTCGGGTGGTACACCAGTGTGATGCAGGACGGCCATTTGTGGCAGAACCCAGCGATTCGGTGGCTAAGACCGCATTTGCTGAGTTGGTTGGGAAGCTCCTGGATCGACTGGAATGGTCAGAGGAGGGGGCAGGTACGGTTCATTAGTACTAGCCCATATATTTCAGGAATGACCTGCTGCGACCACGAAACTGGGAACCCGCTTGCGGGACTGAGCAAAGGAGCGATGACAGGCTCCACGGGCAAATAGTGAAAAATCTCTCTTGAATCCTAGACAATGATCACGTAATATACGCCATAACTTCTTTCGAGCCCAACTACTTTAGGACTTATTTGGATACTATGGAGGAAAGCGATGAGTGAATTTGAAGAGGTATGTTACACCAGGGAAGGAGCAATCGAGAAGGCGATTTCAATGGAGAAGGAAAGCTTCGAAGTGTATCGGAAAGCTTACGAGATGGTTGAAGATAAGCGGGCCAAGGAGATGGTAAAAGAGCTGGCTCTTGAGGAGTTGGAGCACAAATATACCCTGGAGAAAGCCTTCCTCGAGGAAGAGATCGCTCTACACGATGCCGGTGTGGAAGAGGGACCAACCATGGATCTAACCATGCTGCTGCAGATTAAGCCTCTGGATGAGGATTCCACCTCCCAGGACGTAATGATATACGCTATCCACGAAGAAAAACGTTCAGTGGATTTCTACGGCAAAATGGCCCAGGCGTGTGTGGGCGCTCCCATGGAGGCAATGTTCCGTCGGCTGCAACAGGATGAAAGCAAACATCTTGCAAGCCTGGAAGAACTGTACGAAAGCATTTACATGCCAGAGATGTAGTAAGTTTGTAGCGGGGTTTGGTCAGTTGTCCGTTTGTCTAACGGACAACTGACATGCTTACCCCCTGGCACATCATTCTCATTCGGCTTCGGCCGCACATCCCCGCATCTGATTTCTTTCCCAGACAGGATTATCATCACATATTCTGCCCTCGCCACCGACGGGTCCCATGCATAAAAGCCACAGTTATTAAAAGCAGTTGATCTCCCAGAAAGAATTCTTATATTTCTGGCAACACTGTTTTTGACCATAAAGGAGATCTGCGGCGATGACAGCTATGCAAAAGATCCGCTTCACTTTCACTGGTTTTTTAGTAATGGCCGGTATCCTGATTCTATCATCTCTTGATGCGGCGGCTTCACTACCGGAGCACCGTATAACAATTTGGTTCGACCTTCCGAAACATCGGATCTATGGAACCGTGGATCTTACCGTTCCGCAAAGTGTCCGAACCATAGTGGTCGGTAAGGGCCTGCGCATAACCAGGTTTTCTATAGATGGTAAAGTCGTTGCGGCTAAGGTGAAAAATGACCGCATCAGTCTCCCATCCCATCCGGATGGCACCCGTGTTCGGATGGAATATGAGGGAGTTTTTTCTGATAACGAGCGCCGGAATGCTATGAACTTGATTGGTGCAAATGGGGCTTTTTTAGTCGGCGACTGGTATCCGACTGCTGAAGCCGAACTTGCCCATTTTGCCCTGGAAGCAAGGGTTCCTGAAGGCTTTCAAGGAGTGTCCGAAGCCGAGACCATAACCACGCGCCAAACTGCCGAAGGAAGGCTGCAGGTCTTTCATTTTCCACATCCAGTACCACATATCAACTTTGTGATGGCTCCGTACATCGTAACCAAGGATCGCCATGGGGACGTGGAGGTGGCGACCTACTTGCTGCCAGAGGATAATGATCTTTCGGGTCGCTACCTCGCCTACATCAAGAAGTATCTGAGGATGTATGAGAATATGCTGGGGCCCTACCCTTTCCGGCGCTTTGCTGTGGTTGAGAACATTCTGCCCACAGGCTACGGCATGCCGACCTTCACCTTGCTGGGCCGGCAGGTGCTGAAACTGCCTTTTATCCCAGAGACCTCACTGGGTCATGAAATCCTTCACTCCTGGTTTGGCAATTCTGTCTATATAAACTACGCCAAGGGCAACTGGTCTGAGGGTTTGACCACCTATCTGGCGGATCATTATTACCATGTCTTGAAAGAAAAGGGATGGCAACATCGAAAGAAAATTATCGAAAATTACGAAAGCTACGTTCACCAAGACAATGAAATTTCCATCAGAGAATTCGTTAGCGGGGGGGATCGCGCTTTACGCGCGGTAGGCTATGGCAAAACGGCCATGCTCTTTCATATGCTCAAGAACCGTGCCGGTGACAAAGCATTCGATGAGGGGCTGAAGCGACTGACTCAGGAGCAGCGGTTCAAGATAACCTCGTGGCACGATCTGGAAAGAATTTTTTCAAAGACGGCCGGAGAGGATCTCAGTGGTTTTTTTGCATTTTGGCTGAACAATAAAGGGGCGATGGCGGTAAATCTCAGTAAGATCCGGGTAAATCAGCCTGGAAAGGGCTATAATCTGCAATTCGAAATTCGGGTTTTGAACAGCACAATGCCCGTGTTCATTCCGCTGGTTATCCATAGCGAGAATAAGCAAGAGAAACATATCTTGCCTGTTTCAGCCGCAGAGCAAACTCTCTCTTTGCCTTTGCAGGAAAGACCCCAAAAGATGGTTGTAGATCCGGACTACGACCTTTTTCGCACATTGGACCCACCTGAGAGAAGAGCTGTGTTAAGCCGCCTTTTGGGAGATCCGACCCGGACCGTTGTTTTGTCGGAAACCAATGAGAAAATTTATGAGACCTTGATTCAAAAGTTACAGAGTCAGGGTTTTAGTACCGCCAGCGCTGAAGAGATCGATCACTCCACCTTAGGTGAAAAGAGTTTTCTTTTCTTAGGCCCTCAAACTGAAATCAAATCCTTTTTGCCTAAACCGCCCGAGAACCCGAGCGGCTTTTTCCTGCAAATACGGAAAAATATGCTGAATCCTCAACGCGTCCTTGGCCTGATCGTAGCCGAAAATAGTGGCGAGGTAAAGGGTGTGGGGCGGAAGCTTTTTCATTATGGTCAGTACAGTAGACTTGAATTTTCTGGAGGCAAAAACGTGGAAAAGGAGACAGAGGCAAGCGACCGAGGAATAGAGCTTGAAGTGGGCCGACCGGCTACGGGGATTGCCCTCGAGGCAGTGCTCCCCCTTTCTGAAATTGCTTCCCGGGTAGCCAATAAGAACATCGTCTATGTAGGAGAAAAGCATGATCGATACGGTGATCACCTCGTTCAGCTTGAAATGATTCAGACTTTGCACCGGCATCATCCGAAACTGGCCATAGGCATGGAAATGTTCCAGCGCCGCTATCAAAAATCGTTGGACGACTATATCTTCGGGAAAACGGACACCCAAACCTTTCTCAAAAAATCCCGCTACTTCAGTACCTGGAGGTTCAACTATCACTTATATGAAGATATCCTTGAGTATGCCAGGGCCAATAGAATTCCTGTTGTTGCTCTCAACCAGGACAATGAGTTGGTGAGCAAGGTTGC
>JASFGC010000262.1:0-5447 GCA_050123975.1 Syntrophobacterales bacterium
GTTCGATTACGCCGCACCGGAAGTTTCAGGCTGAGGCGTATGTGTTGAAGAAGGAGGAGGGTGGACGTCACACGCCGTTTTTCAATGGCTATAGGCCGCAGTTTTACTTTCGGACCACGGATGTGACCGGAGTGGTGACATTGCCCGAGGGCGTGGAGATGGTGATGCCTGGAGACAACGTGTCCATGAGCGTGGAGTTGATCACGCCGATAGCGATGGAGAAGGAGTTGCGGTTTGCCATACGTGAGGGAGGCCGCACAGTGGGCGCCGGTGTCATCAGTGAAGTTGTAGAGTAGCGAATTAGGGAATTCAGGAATTAAGAAATTGAGGAATTGGAAATCCCTGAATCCCTCAATTCGCAATTGTTTTAGCTTTATACATAGCTGGGATCGATTATGCGTATCATCGTAACGTTGGCCTGTTCAGAGTGTAAACGGAGAAATTACACCACAACCAAAAACAAGAGGACTACCCCTGAGAAGTTGGGGTTCCGTAAATATTGCCGATACTGCGGACATCATACCCTGCACCGCGAGACCAAATGAGATGAACTGCAAAAAGAGTTCACAGGCAGAGGGATGCATTCGTCCACTCGCTCATTCGAAGGTGGACTCTTGTGTGAGCGCGGTTGAGCCCTTTCGGTTGAATACAACTGGGACGAGAGCAATTTCAGAGCATTGTGGCTACAGTTATTTAATCAGATCGCTATTCATGCAGGCCAGTAGCTCGAACGGCTAGAGCGCCGGACTCCAAATCCGGATGTTGGGGGTTCGAATCCCTCCTGGCCTGCCATTTATTTTTGAGATTATGGCGAAGTCAAAAAAGAAAAAAAAGAAAAAGAAGAAAAAACCTGCTGCTGCTCCACAAGCTGCTCCCAACCAGACTCAGGCCGTGGCAGTGGCGGAGACTAAGGTTGACAAAAAGCGTAAGGCTGTTGACAAGCCAAGCGTTAAAGAGAGGACTACTGGTACGTTTGACAAAATCGGCCAGTTTCTCCGCGAGGTTCGGATTGAATTGTCCAAAGTAACATGGCCCACGCGTAAGGACACCATTGCCTCCACCTCGGTGGTGCTGGTTATCGTGATTTTGATAGCGGCATTTTTAGGTATCGTCGATCTCGGTCTGTCCAGGCTTATGCGGATGCTGCTGAGCTAACCACAGAATGATCGGAGATTAATTTGTAATGCAGTGGTTCATAGTCCATACATACTCCGGATACGAGCAAAAGGTGAAAACTGCCTTGGAGGAGCGCATCAAGTCATTGGGAAAAGAGGATCTTTTTGAAAAAATCCTTGTGCCCACTGAAAAAGTGGTGGAGCTTGTCAAAGGGGAACGGAAGACCTCTGCTCGCAAATTTTATCCGGGCTATATTCTTGTGCGCATGGAAATGAACGATGAAACCTGGCACATAGTAAAAAACACCCCAAAAGTAACTGGATTTATCGGGGGCAAAGATAAACCGACCCCGCTTAGTGATGAAGAGGCAGAAAACATCGTTGAGCAAATGACCGAGGGTGCACTCAAGCCTAAGCCCAAGTATCTTTTCGATCGCGGTGATGAGGTGAGGGTTATCGACGGTCCTTTTTCCAACTTCAACGGTGTGGTGGATGAAGTAAGTCCTGAAAAGGGCAAAGTGCGGGTTTTGGTAAGCATATTTGGGCGTTCTACTCCAGTGGAGCTTGATTTCGTTCAAGTAACGAAGATCTAACGGATTTCGCTGCGAATGCCGAGCGGCAAGGTAGCGTGGCCGCGAGGCTATGAACATGAACCACAGAGACATTGTGATATAGCGGTTGACTGCAAACACCGAGCGACTTTGATTTGTTTTTCAACGCTATGGTTCGCCAATGGCTTCTGTGGTTATTCATGTTGCCCAATGTTTTTGCTGGCTCAGGCCAGTGAAGAACAAATTGTGGCAATCAGGAGAGATGAAGTATGGCAAAAAAAGTAATTGCGAATATAAAATTGCAGGTTCCCGCTGGTCAAGCCAACCCCTCTCCCCCGATCGGTCCCGCCTTGGGTCAGCACGGGGTGAACATCATGGAATTCTGCAAGTCTTTCAACGCCAAGACCCAGGGGCAAGAAGGCATGATCATTCCAGTGGTCCTTACAGTCTTCGCTGACCGTTCTTTTACCTATGTGACCAAAACACCCCCTGCTTCGGTGCTGCTGAAGAAGGCAGCCAAGATTGCCAAAGGATCCAGCGAACCCAACCGCGACAAGGTGGGGCAGGTCAATCGCAAACAAGTGGAGGAGATTGCTCGTCTAAAAATGCCAGATCTGAATACGGCTAGCCTGGAGGCAGCGATGAAAATCATCGAGGGAACCGCCAGGAGCATGGGCATTACCATAGAATAGGCCTGGAGAACCAATATGGCTAAAAGAGGAAAAAAGCAGAGGAAGGCCAGAGAGAGTGTCGATTTTTCCCAGAGATACGAGTTTGCTGACGGGGTGAAGATTGCCCTGGAGTGTTCCTATGCCCGCTTTGACGAAAGCGTTGATTTGGCTGTTCGTCTCGGGGTGGACCCTCGCCGTGCAGATCAAATGGTGCGCGGCACTGTGGTGCTTCCCAATGGTACTGGGAAATCAGTGCGAGTTCTGGCTTTCGCCAAGGGTGAGAAGGAAAAGGAGGCACTCGAGGCAGGTGCAGATTTTGCCGGCGGCGATGATCTTATCACCAAGATTAAAGGTGGATGGCTCGAATTCGACAAGACTGTGGCAACTCCTGACATGATGGGGTCTGTGGGCAAAATTGGAAAAATTCTGGGGCCTCGAGGTCTTATGCCCAATGCTAAATTGGGCACGGTGACCTTTGACCTTGGCAAGGTCATCAAAGAGATTAAGGCAGGCAAGATAGATTTTCGTGTGGAGAAATCCGGCATCGTCCACGCCCCGGTTGGCAGGGTTTCCTTTGGGGCAGAGAGGATTCTAGAAAACATTGCCACCTTCATGGAAAGCATTGTCCGCATGAAGCCTGCAGCCAGTAAAGGTGCATACATACGCTCCATTGGTATTTCCACCACCATGGGACCGGGAATAAAGATTGATCCGGCCAACGTGAAGGTATTGTTGACGTAAGAATTTAAAAAGCGGGAGTAATGGAGTAATTTATTGCGGATTTGGGAATTCGGAATGGGGATTGTGAAAATCAGCTTGAATATTTGATTTGCGCTTTTATTCTTTCAATCCGAAATCCGAAATCCGAAATCCGAAATAACAAACTGACTGCCGAGGCGAAGCGTTGATTCGTCGAAGACAGTAGGTGCCTAGCCAGCCCAAACAGAGATGTTAGCCGAGCTTTTCGTAAGGTAGCTCTCACTTCTGGGTGTGGCGAGGGGATAATTGACTCTGGGTCAGCCTACCGAGACTGAAACAGGCAATCCGCCCCTGAAAATCTGGCACCTCCCATGACTTTGTCAGAGCACGATTCAAAATCGCGCTGGCAGACGAAAGGAGGGGAGAAGAGAATTGAACCGGCAAGAGAAAGAAGCAATGGTGGACGAGCTCCACGAGAAGTTGGAGCGGTCCAAAGCAACTATCCTGACCGATTATCGTGGTCTCAAGGTAACTGAGATTACCGAACTGCGTCACAAGCTCAAGGAAGCGGGCATAGAATACCGGGTCGTTAAAAATAGCCTGACTCGACGAGCAGTTCGGGACACTGCGGCCTCAGTGCTTGAGGAACACCTCATCGGGCCCAATGCCCTCGCCTTTTGTTACGATGACGAGCTGACGCCGGCGAAGGTGTTGCTGGAATATGCCAAGGACAATGACAGGCTGGAAGTCAAAGCAGGAGTACTTGCTGGCAGGCTGATGCTTCAGGAGGACATGAAAAAGGTTGTCACCTTGCCCTCCAAAGAAGTACTGCAAGCTCAACTGCTTGGGATTATGGCATCACTGCCCTCGAAGCTGCTGTCTGTCATGAATGCTGTTCCCAGCGATTTTGTTGGGATACTCGCAGCCGCACCGAGGGATCTTCTGGGAGTACTCAAGGCCATCGAGCAGAAGGGTGCTACACCAGCTTCCTAATTTTAAAAAACCTTGATTGTGCGAATAGAGAGTTAGAACGATAAAGGAGTAGAAAGATGGCGAAGGCGAAACTGAGCAAAGACGATGTCAAAGAATACATCAAAAACATGCCGGTGTTTGAGCTGGCCGAATTAGTAAAAGAGTTGGAAGAAGAACTGGGAGTCTCCGCAGCGGCACCTATGGCTGCAATGCCCATGGCTATGCCGGCAGGAGTTGCGGGGGCTGGTGCTGAGGCTGCTGCCGAGGAAGAAAAGACTGAGTTTGACGTGGTGATCACTGAAGTGGGTGACAAGAAAATTCAGGTGATAAAAGTGGTACGCGCTGTCACCGGTCTGGGACTGAAGGAGGCAAAAGCTTTGGTGGATGCGCTGCCAGGAGCAGTGAAAGAGAGTGTGTCAAAGGATGAAGCCGACGATGTGGTCAAGCAGTTGGAAGAAGCTGGCGCCACCGTCGAAGTAAAGTAGCCTGCACCTGGTTAAATAAATGGGTGGACCCTGCTCGTCAGAGCGAATCGCTTTTGTGTTCACCCCAAAACTTTCAAGCCATCCGAGGATGACTGAGGGCTATTGCGGATGGCCAGATACTTAAACGTGGTGGTTTCCGTCCCTTTTTTCTTTGACCAGGGGCTGGAAACCCCCTCCGTCGCCGCTTGTGGGTCGGCTCTGTTGGCCCAAAGCTGAATGATGGAGTCAGCGCCAAAGGTGGGAAAATATGACAACCTCATTGGCCAATGATTATCGAGTGCGGAAGAGTTTTGGCAAGATCAAACACATAGTCGAGATCCCGAACCTTATAGAGATGCAGAGACAGTCCTATGAACGGTTTCTGCAAAAGGGAACGGATTCTGATGAACGCGTGGACAAAGGTCTGCAGGGCGTCTTTCAAGGGGTCTTCCCCATTCGCGATTTTAGTGGGACTGCCTCTCTGGAGTTTGTCCGCTACAGCATTGGCAGAGCCAAGTATGATGTGGATGAGTGTTTGCAGCGGGGCATGACCTATGAGGCGCCAATCAAGATCACGGTTCGGCTTGTGGTCTACGATGTGGACAAGGACAGTGGTGCCAAGCACATTCGGGACATTAAAGAGCAGGAGATTTATTTCGGCACCATACCGTTGATGACTGACAATGGTACCTTTATTGTCAATGGCACGGAACGGGTGGTGGTGAGCCAGTTGCACCGTTCTCCGGGTATTTTCTTCGACCATGACAAGGGCAAGACCCATTCGAGCGGAAAGCTTCTTTACTCTGCCAGAATCATCCCCTTGCGCGGATCTTGGATTGATCTGGAATTTGATCCCAAAGACATCCTTTACGTGCGCATCGATCGACGACGCAAGTTTCCGGTCACCATTCTGCTCAAGGCTTTAGGCTACAGTGCTGCTGAACTGCTCGACTATTTTTACGAATCCGAACGCGT
>JASFGC010000263.1:0-5441 GCA_050123975.1 Syntrophobacterales bacterium
GAGGTGCAAGCTCTTCCACAAACCGACAGGTATTTATAAAACTCTCTTCTAATACTATAGGCAAGCGACGTTCGCTTATTTCCTGAATTATTTGGCCACAGCGGGGGTCTTTGTAGTTATAGACGGGCTCATTGTCGTGGCGATGCCATTTGATCCCGCAATATTTATGCTCGAGTTCTTCAATGGCGAAGTCGTTCCAAACAAACAAATATGGGAAGATTGACTCGGTTCGAGTCGCCAGGTCAAGTAAATAATGGTTAGCAGCCCGCCTAGTCTGGATCCATTCTTCAGTGTCCTGGAAATGAAAATTGTAACGATCGTATATGTCCTCCACCGGAGCGAACAGACATGCACCTGTAATACCCGCGTTTTCGAGAAGTGGCGAAATCACTTCAAAGGGTAGGTCTGAATTCTGAATGCCACAGTGCATGTGACTGTCAATGATCTGCATTCCCGTAATACTCCCAGATTCCTAAATCCACAGTCCTAAATGCCTAAAATGTGGGATGTGGGATCTCAAAACTGCAGTATGCAACCTGAGATCACCTAATCCGTCAATCCACAATTTCGTCTTCTACCGATTACAACAAATGACAGCGAAGCGTAGTGACCCAATTACGCCGGAGGCAAATGACGCAAAGCTCTATGAGAGCTGAGCTCTGCTGCCCGCTGCCTGCTATATTTCTCCATGCTCCATCCTCTATTCCACTATACAAACAGCGCACCCTTGCGCCTCACGTACTAATTCAGTTGAAATGCTGCCCAGAAAGAATTCTCGCATTCTGGATTGTCCGCGTCGCCCCACAACCAGGGTCTCATAGTGACCACGTTCCACTTCTTGCAGGATTGCGGGAGCAATTTCGCCATCTTTCACCCCGAATTTGGATTCGACCTGTTCTGCTTGTACCCCAACCTGTACCAGCAAATTTGTGGCCTCTGCAAAAAAACGACCCACCTTCTTTTCGTCTTCTAACTGCCAGTACAAGTCCGCCAGATCAGCCCGCTCTGCCTTGCGTCCCTCTATGGCTTTGATTTCTTCTTGATTCAAGCTCGTGCGGGAGATAGCCGGGAGAACGTGGAACAGCACCAGCCGCGCCTCCGCGTTTGGTGCAAAAACCCGACCGGCATACTCAACCGCTCGCAGTGAGTTTCGACTGCCGTCTACAGCGATTAGTACATTGTGCAGCATGAACTCATACCTCCCACCACTCTTGGCTCAACCGTGATCTTATCAAACCAAGATTTATGGAGTAATGGAGTACTGGAGTATTGGAGTACTGTACCCCACCACTCCATCACTCCATCACTCCAGATACCCATAGGTTGCACTAACGCCTACAAACTGTTAACGAAGTTTTCAATTTTTTTGAAATAATCCTGACCTCCGACAAAATACGTGTCGTTGTGTCCAGCACCTGGAATAACAACAAATTCTTTGGGATTTGGAGCCGCTTCAAAAAGCCCTCGACCCAACCGGATTGGTACTATTCTGTCTTTGTCACCATGAAAGAAAAGGATGGGCGCACGCACCTGCTTAATCTCACCCACGGCGTTCAAACGGTGTTCGAGCAAGGATTCCGCGAAGGGTAGGGGATAATGAGCTCTGGCCATGGCGCCCATGTTTGTAAAAGTTGACTCCAAAATGAGGCCATCGCAACTCTTTGTAGCCCCCAGATGGGTGGCAGCAATACCTCCCAGTGATCTGCCGAATACTATAAGTTTGGCCTTGTGTGCATCAGCCCACTTTCTGGCCACCTGGTACGCAGCTTCCGAGTCTAAATAAAAGCCTTTTTCACTTATGCTGCTGTCGCTCCTCCCATAGCCCCGGTAATCGAAAATGAAGACACTGATACCTCTCTGATTGAGCAAACGAACGTTGTCCAAGCGGTGCGAAATGTTGCCGGCATTACCATGACAAAAAAGGAGGATATGATTTGAGGGCGACGCAGGAATTAGCCAGCCGTGCAACCGAATAGAATCGGTGCTCGTAAACCAGACATCTTCAAAGGGGAGATCATAATCAGCCGGCGTTTGTACAATGGTTTTGTCGGGAAAAAAGACCTGTTTTTCTACAAACCAGTTCCAACATCCGCTTAGAACACTCAAGGCAAGTACCCCCAGTAATAGGGCAACAATTCTCAGGAGCCTAATTATGACCTTCCTAATGGCCATGTCATCCAGGCCTTTATACTGCGCACTAGAAACATTTATCATTTCACATTGCGAATTTCACATTGCGCATTTGAAGGCAAGGTTAGCATTGACTTCACATGTGTGCCCACAATGACAGATGTGAGATGAAAAATGCGAAATGATAAACGAAACAGCCTCCGCTCATATTTCCTTGAAAACCTTTGCCAGGGATTCACCAGCCACATGAAGCTTCCATTCGTTCAGATACCCAAAGGGCGTCACCGTGACCGAATAGCCGCTCCTTTCTAACCGATCTCGCGCCTGTTGGATGAGTTCATCAGCAAAGTCAGCCGGTGCCTTGCTTCCAGAAAGATGATTGAAGGAGTGCAAAACCACACTCTTGGAGTCGAATTTTCCGGATAACCATTTGATATTTTTTATGAATTTAGTAAGGACCTTTGCGCTTCGTTTCAGGTCCTCAGCCTCTACATGATAGAAGACTACAATAGCATGCTGGCAGTCGGCTTCCAGGTCCTGATCGGGTACTTGTTCCAAAACCTTTTGGTAGGTCTTGAACCAAAAAGACGGCGCATAAAAAAGGAGGAGTTTCATCAGGATGTGTTCCTCTACCCTGCAAAACGACGGTTGCTGCATCATACAATGCACAAAAGGGGGGGTCAACAAATTGCGGATTGTGGATTGCGGATTGCGGATTGCGGATTTTAGGTTTGGGATGCTGAATGCTAGTTGATTTTCGCTCGGTAGAGTCGCAGGCTGTTGGAGACAACGGTTATACTGCTGAACGCCATGGCAAGAGCTGCCAAAATGGGATGCAATTGTCTGAGGAAGGCCGGCAAGAACTCCAAAGGGTAGAGCAGACCTGCAGCTACCGGTATGAGGATGATATTATAAATGAAAGCCCAAAAGAGGTTTTGCTTTACGGTTCTCATGGTGGCCCGGCTCAAGTGAAGGGCTCGAGGTATGCCCAGCAGATTGCCGCTGGCCAGGATGACCTCGGCAGTCTCGATGGCCACATCTGTGCCAGTTCCAATAGCGATACCTACATCCGCCTGAGCCAGGGCAGGGGCATCATTGATGCCGTCGCCCACCATGCCGACCTTGAACCCTGCATCCTGCAGTTCTTTGACTTTCATTGATTTTTCTTCTGGCCGGACCTCGGCCACTATTTCATCCACGTCAACCTGATTAGCAATGGATCTGGCAGTCTGGATATTGTCACCAGTGAGCATGGCCACCTTCATGCCCTGCTGACGAAGTTCTGCCACTGCCTCGCGTGCTTCTGGTTTCAAGGAGTCCGCAACGGCAATGAGCCCCAGCAACTGTTTTTCCATCACTACCGCCATCAAGGTCTTGCCCTGATTTTGCAGGTCTTCTATAGACTTATTTCCTCCAGTTATATCGATGCCCATTTGCACGAACCAGTCAGGCTTGCCCACGTAGACGAGCTCGCCGTCTATTTTAGCTTGAACGCCAAGGCCTCCTGATGCTTTAAAGTCTTCGGGCTCGAAAAGCTCCACACCCTCTTTCTCGGCCTCCTTCACAATTGCCCGGCCTACCGGATGTTCGGAACCTCTTTCAACTGAGGCGGCAATGCTCAGCAGCTCTCGTTCAGACAGCACTGACGACCCTGTATTGAACGAGATGACATCAGCCACTACAGGTTTGCCCAGAGTGAGAGTCCCTGTCTTATCAAGAACAACCGTCTCCAGCTTGGTGGCCTTTTCAAGCGCTTCACTGTCTTTAAAGAGAATGCCTTTCTCTGCTCCTTTGCCGGTACCCGCCATGATTGCTGTAGGCGTGGCAAGACCAAGAGCACAGGGACAGGCAATTATGAGAACCGCCACCAAACGAATCATGGCGGGTACGAACTCACCGCCCAGGCCCCACCAGAGAGCAAAGGTAAAGAAAGCAATTCCGATAACCCCAGGGACAAAAACGGCGGCAACACGGTCAGCTAGTGCCTGGATGGGGGCCTTGCTTCCCTGAGCCTCTTGAACCAGACGGATTATCTGGGCCAAAGCCGTATCTCTGCCCACCTTGGTTGTTCGGAACTTGAGACGGCCCTCGCTGTTGATGGTGGCGCCAACCACTGCATCGCCAGGACCCTTATCCACGGGAATAGGCTCACCGGTCAACATGGACTCATCAACAGCAGACTGACCTTCCAAAACCACCCCGTCGACTGGAATCTTTTCACCGGGACGGACGATGACTACATCCCCAACCTGGACTTGGCTGAGGGGGATTTCTACTTCCTTGTTATCCCTCTGGATGGTTGCGGTGTTTGGACGCAGGCCCATGAGTTTTCGAATTGCGTTTCCCGTTCTCCCCTTGGCTTTCGCCTCTAATAATTTACCCAGCTTGATCAGGGTAATGATTACTGCCGAGGTCTCGAAGTAGACGTGACTGCCTAGAGAAGGGGAGAGCACCACCCCAACAGAATAGAAATAGGCAACCGATGAACCCATGGCCACCAACACGTCCATGTTGGCACTGCGGTTCCTCAAACTCTTCCAGCCACCGGTGTAATAATCCCAACCAGTGTAGAACTGCACCGGGGTTGCCAGAAGCCAGAACACCCAATTGACCCAGAGAGCATGACTCCAGGCTCCCAAAAGGCCAAAGTCCCTGCCCATGCTCCAGAAAAAAAGAGGTACGGTGAAAAAAAGACCAACAGCGAATTTTCTTGTTTGATCCGCAATCTCAGCTCGCCGTGCTCTTTGCTCAACATCCTCTGCTTCTGAGGTGTCATCTGGAGGGATGGCGTCAAAACCCGCCTTTTGAACAGCAGCAATTATGGCATCAACACTGGTCAGGGTTGGCAGGTATTCAACGCTGGCTCGTTCGCTGGCAAAATTGACGGAAGCCTGCACCACTCCAGGAACCTTCTTGTTGAGCGTCCTATCGATATTCATGGCACAATTGGCACAGGTCATCCCAGTTATGGGCAGCTCAACCTTAGCGGAGGCGATGCCAAAGCCCGCATCTTTAATGTTATTGACCAACTCGGTAATCTGGGTCCTCTCAGGGTCAAAATGAACCACTGCCTGTTCCGCCGCAAAATTGACATTCGTATCCTCAACCCCCTGAAGTTTTTTCAGGCTCCTCTCGATGTTAAGAGCGCAATTGGCGCAACTCATTCCGGTTATGGGCAGTATGACATTTTCGCTGGACATGTTAACTCACTACGTTTGTGGCATAGCGAAAAGCGCAGAGCGCACAGCGTTTAATACTAGAATTTTTACTCCATGCTCCTTGCTACTAATGCAACGGACAACTGAGGCGGG
>JASFGC010000264.1:0-5429 GCA_050123975.1 Syntrophobacterales bacterium
TTCGCGCTCGCTGCGCTTCCGTCTTCGCTAAAGCTTCGACGAGACAAGCCGCTCAGTCCCGCAAGCGGGTTCCCAGTTTCGTGGTCGCAGCAAGTTATTCATGAAATATCCGGGCTAACTTCTCCAGATGACATATATGGTTATTGCCATGACAGTGGCCAGAGCTAGCAGGAGAAAGCCAGAGGCAAAATTCAGGAACATGAGGTGGCCTATGCCAAAACAAAAGCAGTAAACCGTGGCAGCGCCGAGAGCCCAATTTATGCATGATCTGGTGAAATGTGGGTTCCAGTCTAACTCAGGGTATTTTTTGAATATAGGTCCCCAAAGGGTAGGAAAGGGTTTTACTTTCGCGCAAAATTTCATCAGGTGTTCCTCAGATGTCGGTTTGGTGAGGAGGCAGACTATAATCCAGGTAATGGTACAGAAAGCTACCACGATTAAGAATCTGTATTGCCAATCTAACTGAGGAATGCGGTCCCAGTATCCCACAGCTTTTCCGAATTTGGGTGACAACAAGGTGCTGCCAATCCCTGAACTTGCCAGGGCAGCAATTTCCGCCCAGGCGTTTACCCGCCACCAAAACCAGCGAACAACAATCACGATACCGTAACCCGCTGTAAGCATGGATATGTAGTACCAGGCGTCACTCACGGAATCGAGATTATAGGCGATGAGAACGGCAAGCATCAGCATCAACACGGTGCTTACTTGGGAAGCTCGGACATAATGCTTTTCAGAAGCCTTCTTCATTATAAACCGGCGGTACAAATCATTGACCATGTAAGATGCGCCGAAGTTTATGTGGGTATCGACGGTGGACATAAAAGCTGCCAAAAGCGAGGCAAGCATAAGTCCCAAAAAGCCAGTAGGGATAAGGTCCAAGATCAACAGGGCATATCCCGCCTCAGGGATCGGTAAGTTGGGATAGACAACGAGAGAAACCATTGCTACCAAGATCATGGGCCAGTAATTGAGGCCAAAAGCGATTACAGAAAAAAACATGGTTGCAAAAGAGGCATGCTTTTCGTTCTTGGCGGATATGATTCTCTGGGTGATGGCCGGAGGTGGGTTTCCCCACCATTTGAGCGTGATGAAGACTATGAAGGTGACAAAAAACGGTGTACCTACTGTTGGGAAGAAACTGAGCCGCTCTGCAGCAGGTCCAGCCCCATATCTCTCGATGAAGCCAGCGATGATATTTTCAATCCCCCCAATGTGATTCCAGGCCAGAACTGCGAGGGTAATGGAGCCAATAGAGCCGATCAGAAATTGAATAAGATCAGTGGCGGCGATACCCCACAGACCCGAGGCAGCGGTGTAGGCCAGGGTGATCAACAATATGGACCCTAAGAGTAGGTGGCGGTTCATTTCTGGGGCCACGACAGCACTGATGGTCCATACCGCCTTGATGATCCAACCCAACGTGACCGCGTTGGCAAATATGCCGAAGTAGACTCCTTTGAAACCTCTAAGAAAAGCTGCTGGGCGGCCGTCATAGCGTAACTCGATTAATTCGGCCGTGGTTATGATTTCCGAGCGTCTGAGGAGAGAGGCGAAAATGAAGGCCCCAAGAGCACCAGCCCCACCAAGAACAAAGGACCAGGCATACCACACACCTGGAATTCCGTCTTTGGCCACAAGTCCGGTGATTCCCAACGGGGTATCGATGGCAAAGGCGGAAGCAATCATAGACATGCCGGCCAGCCACCATGGCAGGACGCGACCTGAAACGAAATAGTCATCAACGCTACGAAGAGCCCGTTTGGAAAAATAGAAACCTACGGTTACACTAGCGGCGAGATAGATCAGAATGATGACCAGATCCAGGGTGGGTAGGGTCACGTCAGCTCCGCATTACTGTTACATCATTGCTGCCAAGAATTTGCCAGACTATACCACAAAAATCACCTAGCACGTATGTCATCTATCATCGCACCGTGCACATTTCGCATTTGCTGATGTAGAGAAAACCAAGAGTCCCCATAGTTCCAAATGCTAAAATGTGCAGTACCAAAGGTGCAATGAGAAATGTGCAGATTCGTTCTCAGGAAGAGCTTTGGTGATGGGTTGTATACTCCTGCGCAGGTGCAGGTGGTGTTGGTGGTGATCAGGCCGCTTGGCTGGAACTCTTCATGTACTGCTCCACCCTGAAAACTCCACCGGGGTGACGGTGAATAAGATCCAAAATGGCTGTGGGATTCACATTTTTCTTTTGGCATAGAACATAGATTTTATAGAAGGTGAGGGTGGTCATAGCCACGATATTCTTTGAGGCGAGGAGGCTTTGAATATGAGCTGAAAAGTCGTTGAACTGAGGCTTCTTGTCACTTTCATCATGGACGCTGTTACTACCGATGAGAAGCAGACGCTGTTCTCCCCCCTTGCCAGTATCAAATTTAGAAAGTTCACCCCAACTGTCCCAGTTCTCACTAAGCTCTCCAACATCACTCAGAACCTTCAGGCCAAAGGTTACCTGGCTAGTATCAGCAGCCCTAATGAAACGGTCAATGACACTCTGATCTGGAGAGCGGGAGACTTTCAGGCCCAGGTCTTTCAGGAGGTAGTGAATTGCGTCGGTAAGGAGTAGCACGTTTTTGCTTTTTAACAAGCAGTCAATAGGCTTGAACGCTCTTTTTTCATCAGCTTCCTTGCGCGCTCTCGCCCTTTGTTTCTCTTCTTTTTTGTCTTTCTCGGTAACCGCAGTTTCAATTTTCCCAACCAAAAACATGGTAAAAAGGCAGGCAAGCGGTACGTACAAGCGCTGATTTCCGCTGTACTTGAGTACCGCGTAAACGGCAAAAACCGCCAGGAAGAGCTGGAAGAGAAGCAAAGTTTTTTGTTTCATGGCTGTTTCCCCAAATGAAGGGTCGTCCTTTTCATGTTGCAATTACAGTGCCAAATTCTTGGGAAAAAGCCTATTCGTTAAAGTGATTGCTCACAATGGTATCTTTCCCATGGAGCCTGGCCTCCGGCCTAGGGACGGGGTATGAGAGATCATTTATGCAAAAACCACTGGGATGGAAAGGAAAACAGGGCTGGAACGAGCCCAGGAGGGTAGCGAAGGCACTACTCGCGCATTCTTGGACGCAATTGGTCTACTGTAAAGAAGTAAACTAAGTTTAAGCTCAATCCTTAGCTGAAGCTTTCTTTTGAGATTCTTCGGCAGGCGGGAGCAAGCCTTTTGCTCGCAGCTTTTTCCTCTTTTTTCGCCTTCTTCGTCGTCTATCCAGCTCTCTCTTACGCTCAATCTTCTTGTGTCTTGCCATATGATCACCCCATGAGATGTAATTGTCTTTCCAGAACGATTGTTTGTTTATAGAAAAACTGCAGAGTAGTCAAGTGATTCCTCAGCCCTGTCCTATCGAGTAGTTGGGAGAAGCGGCTCAACAGTAATAAATGGTGAGCAGGTATGCAATTGGTCACCCAACCTGTAAAAAAATTAACCCTTCGTTGCGGGATAAACGCCAGGGGAGGGAATGAGAAATTTTCTCTTGACAAGCCGTGCTCCTCTTTTTTAAAGTTGTCTGGTAAGAAAAGGTGGGCATGAGAACATGATTAGACATGGATACAATACTAACTGGTGCTGGTGGTGGTATATCCCGGGAGGGGTTTGTCCACTGCCAGGAGACTAAGGGTTAGAAAACTCTAGAATCTCAAAGCCGTGGGTAGACTCCTTGCCCACGGCTTTTTCAGTTTATTAAAGGTCGTGGGGTAGGCGAGCGCTCACGGCCTTTTTTTTTAAAATTAACATCGAAAACCTTCTTGGAGGTTTCAGGTGTTCCGCCGGAGGCGGATCAGGTGTCAGGAAAAAAACAGAAACTGAAACCTGTCGAAGATCCCGTCTGAAGCGAAGCGGCAGCGGGAAACACTGAAACCCCGAGATAAGGGAGGATGGCAGTGTACCACCCGAGTAAAGAAGAATTCCTCAGCCTTGCCCAACAGGGAAATATGATTCCAGTATTTCGGGAAGTCACGGCCGATACCGAGACACCCATTAGTTTGTTTAAGAAGGTGGCCGTTGGGCCGGAGTGCTTCCTATTGGAAAGCGTGGAAGGTGGCGCACGTTGGGGCCGTTATAGTTTCATCGGCCACCGCCCACGGCTGTTAGTAAAGGCTCGCGGGGACGAAATCGAGCTCACCCGAAATGGCACTCAGTGCGGTCAGTTCAAAGCTTCGCCTCTCGATTACTTGAAGAATCTAATGGAAACATTTCGAGCTGTTCCCGTGGAGGGGTTGCCTCGGTTTTTCGGAGGGTTGGTGGGGTATCTGAGCTATGATACCGTACGTTTCATTGAGGATCTGCCAACTCATAAGCCAGATGATGTCGGCATGCCCGATGCAGCCTTCATGATGCCTGAGCAAGTTATGATCTACGATAATCTGACCCAGACCATCAAGGTGGTGGCAAATATATATGTGCCGGAATACGTCAATCATACTGTGGCATACGATCGAGCGGTGGCTCAGATAGAGGAGACTATCAGGTTGATCAAGGAGCCGATGATATCCTCAGAGTCGGAAAAAAGACCCAGAGGGGAGACGGTGCTTAAGGCAAACATGGAACGAGATCGGTTCGAGGGCATGGTGCGGCGAGCCAAGCAGTACATTCAAGACGGTGAGGCCATCCAGGTGGTAATCAGCCAACGTTACGACACGGACCTGCTCTCTGAACCGTTCGACATATATCGCGCCCTCAGGAGAGTGAACCCGTCCCCATATATGTACTATCTAGACTTTGATGGTGATGTGGTCGTCGGCGCTTCACCCGAGGTGCTGGTCCGGTTGGAAGACGGCCGGGTGGCCCTACGACCTATTGCCGGTACTCGGCCCCGTGGAGAGAACGATGAAGAAGATAGCCGTTTAGAAAAGGAACTGCGCGCGGATCCGAAGGAGAGAGCTGAACACGTGATGCTGGTGGACCTGGGTCGCAACGATGTTGGCCGGGTGGCGACCATTGGTACAGTGGAGGTGACCGATTTGATGGTGGTGGAGTACTATTCTCACGTAATGCACCTGGTCTCACATGTGGAAGGTGATCTTGCGCCGGGACTCGATATGTTCGATGTCCTGCGCGCCTCCTTTCCGGCCGGCACCGTTTCTGGTGCTCCCAAAGTGCGGGCCATGGAAATAATAGATGAGCTTGAACCAACCAGACGTGGACTATACGCAGGAGCAGTGGGATACTTTAGCTTCTCCGGCAACATGGACTTCTGCATTACTATTCGGACACTTTTGATTCGTAACGGTCGCGTTTATCTGCAGGTGGGAGCTGGGATCGTTGCCGATTCAGTCCCAGAGCTTGAGTATGAGGAGACGGTGGCCAAAGGCAAGGCTATGGTCAGGGCTTTGGAAATGGCCAACGAAGGGTTAGTTTAGAATTGCGGATTGCGGAATTCGGATTGCGGATTTGGGATTTGCAATCTGGAATC
>JASFGC010000265.1:0-5428 GCA_050123975.1 Syntrophobacterales bacterium
CGCTCTGGCCTAGCTGTTTGGCAGCGGGTGGTGGAGCGATATTTTCACTCAGCAATTCTTCTAGGAGCTCCATTTTTTCCCTGATTTCATTGGTACGAGAGAAATCGATCAGGTCCTTGACAAAAAGAACTGCCTGAAATTCTTCCTGTGGATCGAGCTGCACTGCTTGGGCAACAGCCCGGGCCTGTAAGGCTGCACCATCTTTCCCCACTGGATGTGAGTGAGTTACTGCAGCCGAATCACAGGCATGTTCATACAACTGCGGAGAATTATGAAAGAACAGACCTAAAGGAGCTATGCGCATGGCGGCCCCGTTCCCAAAGGAGCCGCTCCCACCGAACAAACTCTGAGCCGCTTGCACATAGGGAACTCCCCATGAACGTGCCACAGTAAAGACAGTTGGCGGTCCACTTGCATATCCCCGCCAGGGTTCCCGTTTAAAATTGCGTCGAAAGGTCTCTCCAAGGTCCTGACCGTCGAGATAGCCTTTCTTAACAAGAGAAGTTGCCAGGCCAATGGCCATGGCAGTATCATCCGTGTAACGAAGTTCTGCCATTCCCTCGACCACCTGAGTAAGCTTGTTCCTCTCGGGGTAATGAAAAGCAAGCTCACCAATAGCATCGCCGACAGCACTTCCTATCATGGCACCGAGATACTTGGACTGAAGAGAGGGCCTAGTCATATTTACCGTCCCAGAAAGCGAGCATGAAGCATGGAGCATTATCAGCGTGCAGCTGACAGCAGACAGCGGGCAGGAAAATGATATTTTTTCTATAAAATCAATCCTGCTTGCTGCGAGCTGACCGCTGCCAGCTGTCTTTCCCTCTGCTCTATGCCTACTGACTCCTGACTACTGACTACTGGATTCTGTCTCTTTTATACTATTGAGATATTTTGCAGGTGTAAATATAATCTAGCCTCTTTTGGCACACACATCAGATTATTTTGACAATCAGATTGTTGAAGGGATTTATCTACTGGAAAGGGATAGATCTTATTTTCATGAAACAAGCCGATCTGGATCACTTCAAACGCTGGTTCGACAGATATGTTGCTCAATACCATGACCTTCCCGAAGATGGGGTAAAACCTATCCTCCTGAAAGAGCAACATACTAAGCGCACCTGCACAGAAATCGTCCTTGTGGGCCGCAAGTCTGGTTTGAGCGATGAAGATTTACTCCTGGCTGAGGCAGCTGCTCTCTTTCACGATATCGGCCGGTTTCCACAATGGAAACGCTATAGCACCTTCATTGACAGCGGTTCGGCGGATCATGCACTGCTGGGCTTGGACGTAGTCTCTCGGTACAAGATTCTAGATAGCATACCTCCTAAGGAAAAAGAGCTGATCTGTGAGGCAATTCGTCACCATAATCTGAGAGAAATGCCCACGAACCTCTCCCCGCGGCAATCTCTTTTTTCCGGACTCCTACGGGATGCCGACAAGTTAGATATTTGGGGATTGGTTATCAACGAACTTGAAGGGCGCAATAATTTGCTAGAAACTCTAGCTGGTTATATACCGATCAGTGACTCTTTTAGCCGCGAAATCGTGGCTGAGCTTATGGAGGGGCGGGTCCCGGACTTCAGCTCGGTGAGGAACCGAAACGACATGATATTGTTGCGCCTTGGGTGGGTATTTGATCTGAACTTCAAGGAGTCATGTCGACTGGTGCTTGAAAGGAATTATGTTGACAGGCTTTGCGACCATTTACCTGTTCGGAGTGAACTACAAGAAGTTAAGGAATATTTGATTTCATATTTAAAAAACTGCGCCAACGATACATCATGAACTTCCTTCCCCCAATTGCAAACTTTCCAGTGAGCTTGCTTCTTTAGCCCCACCATTCCTGCATTCAATCAAGGAATCAACCATACACTCCAGGTCATCAAAAGGGAACGGCTCGTGGATAATTGCATCAAAAGGGGAATGGTCTGGTTTGTCGCCGAAATCGAGACCGGTAACGAGGGCCACCGGGACCGAAGATTCGCTCATCTTGACAATGCGGCCCAACTCCCATCCTGATATGCTGGGAGTGGAGAGATTGGTGAGAATGAGCTGGAATTGTCCATGCCGGAATTTTTCCAGGCCATCACGACCGTCCACTGCTGTGGTAACGCGATAACCCCTCCAGCAAAGCATAGCTTCGAGAAGTTCGAGAGCTCCTCGATTTCTTTCAACAAGCAGAATGTGAGCACGAGGTGATTGAAAAGTGGTGTTCTGCATGAGTTCCTCCCCAATCTTCAGGTCCAAATGGCTTGAAAACTGCCAGTTATCCCAGTGGTGCCCGGAGCCTCAATCTCTTTCATTCTCCTCTACTAACTGTTACCCTAACGTTGCAAACCCACACCGGCTAAAATCGCTAGGCTCGCGCCATAGTACCCCATCTGCGGCCGTGCTCGCCTCGGCCAGGATCTCACGTACGCTGAAGTACGCTTCGTCCTGACCGAGCCTGTGCGCAACCACATCTGGCGCACTCTAGCGCGTTTTTTCTCGGAGTAGGTCTGCAACGTTAGGGTATTCCTCTCATGGTGTTCCGCAGGCAGAGGCCTCTTGTGTTGTTAATCGTTGGCACATCTGGTGCAGCCTGGAACTTGCTATGGCAGTGGCGAGGCTTGAAGCCACTGATTTCATGACTTGATTATCGTGAGCGTTAAAAGAACCGCCACTTTTGTTCCACATGTGAATCGCACCAATCACTTCCCCACCAACCACCATGGGTACACAGAGGATGGAGCGTACTTTCGCTCCCCCGAAATACTTGACCATAGAAGATACATGAGGGTTCTGTGAGGCATCTCGAACAAGCACCGATTCTCCTCGAGACATGACGTAGCCGCATATTCCCTCGATATTCTTCACTTTAAATGGCTCAATTCTGCTTGCCTGGGTTCCAAAACTCTTTCTGACGACCAGGCCATTTTCCTCTCGAAGATAAATGGCGCCGGCCTCTACCGTTATCATTCGATCAACCAACACCCCCACCTCATCCAGAACCTTGTCCACATCAAACAAGGCCGAGGTAACCACGCTGCCAATCCGATTCAGTGCCTCGAGCTCACGACCCTGCTCGTCTATCTTCTGTAAAAGCATCTGGTTGTGGACAGCGAGTCCCAGGTATTGGACTGCTTGCTGAAGTATGACCTGCTGAGGATTGGAAAAGCCCTCTTTTGTATCGCTTCCAACAAAGAGGATCCCAGCATTGACACCTTGAAGACGGAATGGAGCCAGGTAGCAGGAGTTAATACCCAGTTCTCGAAACCATCGTGCTTCCAAAGGATTGAGTACACTGGTAACATCTTTTTGATGTACTTCGCGGTTTTCCTCGAGGACCGATTTGAACAGACTCTGTCTCAGAGGTAATGTCATGCCGCTGCGGAGAGAAATAGGTTCTTCAGACGCAACTTCAAGCAGTTGCAGGTATTCCTGGCTGGTATCTGAAAGCGCCAGAAAGGAGACTTTCGTAGGCATATACGTTTGCAGTTCCCTGGCCAATAACTGGAATACCTTCCCTTGAACCAGTCCTTTGCTGCAAATTTCGTTGAAAGCCGAGATGCAATTAAACTGGTCGGTCTGAATCGTAATGTGATTTCGAAGTTGTAGATTTTCGTAACGATAGGAAAGGCATGCGGCCAACGGCAGAGCAAAGTCTAGATCGGTGGAGGAAAAGAAAGAATTTTCATTTTTTCCTTCCAGATACAACACTCCGAGAACATCGCTGCCGGTGGTTAGTGGTACCGCGAGAGCGGCTCCTTGATCTCGGATAGTATCCTCTTCAACCGTATTGGATGACTCACCCCAGATAGGATCTGTTAAGAACAGGGGCTTTCGCCTGATCACCGCTTGTCTGGCCTGGGTCTCCCTGAAGGGAATTCGGGATCCCATCCGATCCTGAGAATTTCCGTTGGAATTGAACTCACAAACAACCGTGAAGTGATGTCGACGACTTTCATCCAGCATTAGAATCCAGCCGCGCGAGGCGCCAATAACTTCACACGCTTTCTGCAAACCGAGTTTTACCACCAGGTTGGAGCCCATGGAGACAGAATTGGGATCGGTAATTTCAGCGAGTGAACGAAGCTGTATGGCCTGTATTTCAAGTGCCTGATTGTTGTTTTCAAGCCTGTCCATTAGTTGTTGAAAAGAGACGACAATCTTGTTCAGCTCACTGGTCTGCCCCAGGCCGGACTCATGTCGGGTGTCTGCCACCGATGTCTCGATACTCTCAGAGATACTGCGGATTCTATCCGCAAGGGAACGGAGTATGAAAAAGCCCAGATAGGAAAAAATAAGGATGGAAAGAAAATAATAGGTCAGATGGTGATCAGAGAAGAAATTATACTTGTAGGCAAAATTGATAAATCCGAGACTCGGTAGAACAAATAAAAGACCAAAGGCCATGACAAGGCCGTAATAGACCCGCTGTTCTTCTAATCCGAGGATCCTTGAAACATTTTTGAACAAGAGCCTACTCTTATTCCTCAACATACTGCCAAGACTACCTGTTGAAATTTCAGATATCACCAGGCGAACCTTTCGCTGCTAGGAATGTTACAGGTCTTGATCTACTGTTGGATGGACGTTGATTATCTCAGTGACCGCTAGATTGCTTATCTCTCCTAGTGCTCTGTGCTGCAGTTCGTCACCGCTGATTAGCTCCCTTACCTGAGAGTAAATTCCCGGACTGACAAATTTTTCTCGGCCAGTACCGAGTCGAACACCGAACTCGACCCGTTGGCGATCTTCAGGCAACATGTTCTCGATCACCTTTTTACTGGCCCAAATGGAGCCCTGTTGAGCAAACCTGCTCAGATTGACTGTCTCAACAAGGGTCTCACCCATAACGGTAAATTCAAAGGCGAGCGATGAAGGGATGGTTCCAAGCCATTCTTCACCGCAGTGAATTCCCATGTTTAGCTGTAAATTGTTTTTCCAGACCTTCTTGTACTTCCAGCGCTTGTCGAGGGAGACGATCATTTGCTTGAGAGCCTGAGCGCACTGAATGGCTGAGTGGAGATACTCTCTCGGGGCATCTGGCCCTGAGAGGAAAAAACAGACAACTCCTTCCTGAATTGAACGACCAGGTGTGCCACCGTAGTCCTTGAAGCATTGGTGGGACGTCAAAATAACCTGGTTGATCAAATCAAAGTATTCGTGTGGTGGAAGGGCAGTGCGCAAATGAAGGCTCGACTCCAGACGTCCCGACAGAATGCACAAAGATGTCAACGATGGAATTCTTCGGGAAAGCAAAGCTTTCACCAGTCTTTCCCGACCCATGAGAAGGTTTAGAATCTGATCCAGTTGCATGCTGAGCGGTGTATAAAGGAGGAGGGTACCTTCACGAAAATCGCTGGAAAAGAGCGTGTGTCTCGTGGTTTTCCCCTTGAAAGGTTGCAAAACAAGTTCTTGCTGGGTGATTGGGCGGTCC
>JASFGC010000266.1:0-5406 GCA_050123975.1 Syntrophobacterales bacterium
CACTACCCTGATAACTGGGGAGAGCGGCACGGGCAAAGAACTTGTAGCGAGACTCATCCATAAAATTGGACCTCGACGCAAGAGAAAACTTATGGTGGTCAATTGCGCCGCCTTTACCGACACTCTGCTGGAATCTGAACTGTTCGGGCATGAGAAAGGCTCGTTCACCGGGGCCATTTCGCGCAAGACCGGGGTCCTGGAAATTGCCGACGGCGGCACCCTCTTCCTGGACGAGGTTGCGGAAATGAGCCCTTCCATGCAGGTAAAACTGCTGCGGGTCATCCAGGAAGGCACCTTCAATCGAGTTGGTTCTCCCAGCACCTTGCAGGTAGACATAAGGGTCATTGCCGCCACCAACAAGAATCTCTATGAAGAGGTGCAGAATGGCACCTTCAGAGAAGACCTGTATTATCGCCTCAACGTGGTGCACATTCACATCCCATCGCTCAGGGAACGGAGAGATGACATCCTCGTCCTCGCCCAACACTTCTTGGATAAGTACAAATATATCAGGGGGCCATCCAATCTGAGTTTCAGCCCGAACACCATTGAAGTGCTGCAAAACTATCACTGGCCTGGCAATGTACGCGAGTTGGAAAATGCCGTTGAACGCGCCGTGGTGATGGGTGGCGGCGCGCACATAGAACCTGAAGACCTTCCCTTCAGCGTGGTGCCGTCCGGAGACACCGCTCAGGAGCTCTTGGGATGTACTTTGAAGGAGGCGCTGGACTCCTTCAAACGTGACTTCTTGCAACGCAACCTAGATCATCAGGGGAGCAGCGTCAAGGAGACGGCAAAGGTGCTGGGCATCCAAAGGACCTACCTTTCCCGGCTAATCTCCAAGTATGGTTTAACCACCAGGCGAAGTAGGTGATTTTTATCTCGCCGGCAGATTGGCACCTTTGTCGCATGGTTGACCTTGAGAAGAGACTAGTTGCCTTTACATAGCATCGGGGTAAATACGTTTTCACCAAGCAGGATAGAGTGCGACGTGCGGCGAAGCAGAATTGGTTAGGGCGGAGATCAAAATGTCAAACCAGATTCGAAAAGCGAGGGTCGATGAGGTCCGTGAAATTCAAAAGATGCTGGCCGGCCACGCCCAGCGCGGCGATATGCTGCCTCGTTCTCTGAGTGAACTGTATGACAACCTGCGGGATATTTTTGTCTACCTGGATGACAATAAGCCGGAAATCATTGGCACCTGCAGCATGCACGTTTGTTGGGAAGACCTGGCCGAAATCCGGTCTCTGGCGGTACGGGAACCATATCAGGGTCAGGGTATTGGCAGAGAACTTGTGGAGGCTTGCATTTCCGAGGCCAGTGCTTTGGGATTACACCGCATCTTTGTTCTCACATACCAGGTGGAGTTTTTTCATAAGATAGGCTTCCGAGAAGTGGACAAGGGGACGTTGCCCCACAAAATCTGGGCAGATTGCCTAAAATGCATCAAATTTCCCGAGTGCGATGAGACTGCGATGATTATTGAGATTGAAACCCTCTAAGCCCTCGGTTTTTTCAAAGTAGGAACAATTTATGGCTCTATTGGCGAATCCATTAACCAAACTTTTTGGCAGCAAGAATGACCGTGAACTCGGAAGACTGGCGCCACTGGTGGATCAAATCAACAGTCTGGAGTCAGAGATGAGTTCACTGAGTGATGCGGCACTGGCTGGCTCCACGGCCGTTTTTCGCCAGCGCTTGGACCAAGGTGCCGAGCTGGATGAGCTCTTGCCGGAGGCATTCGCCGTGGTTCGGGAAGCCTCTATGCGCACCTTGGGGATGCGGCCCTTCGACGTCCAGCTCATTGGTGGTATCGTGCTCCACCAAGGCAAGATCTCCGAGATGAAAACCGGGGAAGGCAAAACCCTGGCTGCCACCATGCCAGTCTACCTCAATGCACTCACCGGCCGCGGCGTGCATGTGGTCACGGTTAATGACTACCTTGCTCGCCGTGACTCCGAGTGGATGGGAGCCATTTATACCTTCCTCGGTTTGAGCGTGGGAGTAATCCTTCATCATCTGAACGATCAGGAGCGACAACAAGCTTACGGCGCCGACGTAACCTATGGCACGAACAACGAGTTTGGTTTTGACTATTTGCGGGACAATATGAAATTTCACCGCAAGGATTGCGTTCAGCGAGAACTCAATTATGCCATAGTTGACGAGGTGGACAGCATCCTTATAGACGAAGCACGGACGCCGCTGATCATTTCCGGACCGGTGGACTATTCCATCAAAGACTACGAAAAGCTCCGGGCCCCGGTGGCCAACCTGTTTCAGAGACAACAGAAATTAGCCAAGGAATTTATCCGAGAAACGAGAAAACTTCTGGATGAGGACCAAGATTACGAAGCGGGTGAGGCGTGTCTCCGAGCCTATCGGGCTGCCCCAAAACATCCCAGTGTTATGGAGATGATGGAAGAGGGGAAGATGCGCAAGCTCCTCAAGACTGTTGAAGAGGATTATTCCCTGGCCAAGCGCCTTCCCGAAGTTGATGATTCGCTCTACTACGTGGTGGAGGAGAAGGAGCGCAATGTTTACCCCACTGAGCGCGGCAAGGATATCATTGCCAAGAAAGATCCCACCTTCTTCATCCTGCCGGAGCTGGAAATAGAACTAGACCGAATTGAGCAGGACAACACTCTCTCCTCGGAAGAAAAAGCAGAACGCAAGCATCGGATTCGGAGCGATTATGAGCAGAAGCTCACCCGCAACCACGTGATCAACCAGCTGTTAAAGGCCTACGCCCTCTTCGGCAAGGATGTGGACTACGTGGTCAAGGATGGTCAGATCATCATCGTAGATGAGTTCACTGGTCGCCTCATGCCTGGCCGTCGTTACAGCGATGGCTTGCATCAAGCACTGGAAGCCAAAGAGGGTGTGCGGGTCGAGCAGGAAAATCAGACCCTGGCCACCATTACTTTTCAGAACTATTTTCGTATGTATGAGAAACTCGCCGGCATGACAGGAACCGCTGACACTGAAGCTGCTGAGTTTGCCAAGATCTATGACCTGGACGTGGTTCTCATCCCTACCAACAAGAAGATGATCAGAGAAGACCACTCTGACGTTATCTACAAGACCGAGCGGGAAAAGTTTCAGGCTGTTGTGGAAGAGATCACAGAATTGGCTGAAATGGGAAGGCCGGTCCTCGTGGGTACGGTGTCAATTGAGAAATCCGAGAGACTCAGTAAGATGCTAGCAAAAACGGGCGTCAAGCATTCGGTGTTGAATGCAAAGAATCATGAGAAGGAAGCGGAAATTGTAGCCAAAGCCGGACAGCAGGATTCAGTCACCATCTCTACCAACATGGCGGGACGCGGTACCGACATTGTTTTGGGTCCCGGAGTGGTAGACATGGATGGTCTCCACATCATCGGCACCGAACGCCATGAAGCTCGCCGCATCGACAACCAGCTCCGCGGCCGGGCAGGTCGCCAAGGTGACCCAGGCTCATCTCGCTTTTATCTTTCCTTGGAAGACGACCTCATGAGAATCTTTGCCGCCGACCGCATCGCTAACCTCATGGATCGGGTGGGCATGGAGGAGGGACATCCCATCGAACATGGACTTATCACCCGCGCCATAGAGAACGCCCAGAAGAAAGTGGAAGCACAGAACTTCAACATTCGCAAGCAGCTTATCGAATACGACGATGTCATGAACCAGCAGCGGGAGATAATCTACGAGCAACGCCGCCAGGCTCTGGAGGAAGAAGATCTCCAGCCGGTTATCCTCGACATGATTGAAGACATTGTTGATGACCTGGTTGCAAACCACACCCAGGAAGAGACCCTTCCGGAGGAGTGGGATCTACGAGGATTAGAGGAAGCTTTTCTCAATCAGTTCTCCATGCCACTGAGCTTCGAGAGGAGTGATGTGGAAGATTTCACCCAGGAAGGTATTCGTGAGTTTCTTTCTGAAAAAGCTCGAAACGGCTATGCGCAAAAAGAGGAGGAATGGGGTCCAGAAATCGCGCGAGACATGGAGCGGTTGGTAACCCTGCAGACGGTAGATCAGCGCTGGCGTGAGCACCTTTTGGCCATGGATCACTTGAAGGAAGGCATTGGCTTGCGCGGTTATGCCCAACAAAACCCACTCATCGAATACAAGCGTGAAGGGCTTGAAATGTTCCAGGAAATGGTGGAGCAGATCAAGGGAGAAATCCTCCAGATGCTTTTCAGGATTCAGGTGGCTCCTCAGGAGGAAACCGAGCATTTGCAAGAAGCCCAACAGCAGCCAATGTTCCTCAGTCGCGGCGAATCAGCGGCTGGTTCAAAAAGAAAACCGGCAAGACGTGCTGCCAAGGTTGGCCGCAACCAGCCCTGTCCTTGTGGGAGCGGCAAGAAATACAAGAAATGCTGTGGGAGATAGACGCTCTGCGCACGAGGCACCAGACACTAGGCACTAAGCACCAAACCATCCTTCATGTCGCATTGCTCATTTGGCATCTATCATTCCTGCATTCAGGCAATATCTTCTGTCGTCCCAAATCTCAATGCCAAATGTGAAATGTGAAATGTCAAATGTGAAATGAAAGATGACTACTGACCAATTACCTCCCCATGAAAACTTTGCTGTTCCAGGATTCAAAGCTGGGGCAATAGCCGCCGGCATTCGCTATCAAGGACGTCCCGACCTCGCCCTCATTGTCAGCGAAGTGCCAGCCACTGCTGCCGGAGTTTTTACCACCAATAAGGTCCAGGCAGCTCCGGTTTTGCTCAGCCGCTCACATCTCACCGGGAACACTGCCCGGGCAATTGTAGTGAGCAGCGGTATCGCCAATGCCTGCACCGGGGATGTTGGCTTGCAGCGTGCCCAGGCAACAGCCCGCATAGCTGCTGATGCCATTGGCTGTCCTCTCGAAGAAATTTTGGTGGCCTCCACCGGGGTAATTGGCATGGACCTGCCCATTGAGCCGGTGGCCAAGTATCTTCCCAAGTTGGTTCCCTTGGTGCGCTCCGATGGCTGGCTGGATGCGGCTCATGCAATAATGACTACAGACACGGTACCCAAAATCCATATGGTAAAAAGCCGTCTGCAGGACCGCCCTTTCACAGTACTTGGCATTGCCAAAGGAGCCGGCATGATCTGCCCGGACATGGCAACCTTGCTCTCATTCGTGGCCACGGATGTAGCCATCACCCCTGAAGCCCTCCAGAAGTTGGTTCGCGAAGAAGCGGAGCACTCCTTCAACCGTATTACAGTGGACGGAGACACCAGCACCAACGACACCCTTATAGTGATGGCAAACGGTGGTGCGGCTAATGAGCCTATAGCAGACCTGGCTTCCCCTGATGGCGAACAGCTACGCCAGGCTTTTGGGGAACTCCTCCTCGATCTGGCCAAAAAAATTGTTGCTGATGGAGAAGGTGCCACCAAATTGGTTGAAATCAGACTGAA
>JASFGC010000267.1:0-5404 GCA_050123975.1 Syntrophobacterales bacterium
GGTGTGACGCAAAAGTTTTGTCAAGGTTTCAGGTCTCAGCTTACCCGCAGGCAGGATTTCAGCGGCCATCACATTCTCCTGTATCATGTATACATCGCGGCTAGAAAGCCGCTCCCACAGCTTTTTCACTTTCTATAGCATAGTGCCCACAGGAACGGCAATGTAGGGTGAGCAACAAACAAAAAACATTTTATGCTATATTGCCGCTATGTCATCGAAAGTAAACAGCAAGATTACTGAGCCCACTCTCTACTCCATCGGCCACGGTAACAGGGGCAGTGAAACATTCTTGACGTTGCTGCAAGACCACGGAATTAAATTTCTTGCCGACGTTCGGTCATATCCCAGCTCTAAACGAAATCCGCCCTTCAACCAGAAAATTCTTGAGCATACAGTCGGCAAAGCTGACATCTCCTACACCTGGTTTCCTGAGCTGGGCGGCTTTCGGAGAACAGGCCTCGGCAACGAGTCACCACACGTTGCCCTCAAAAGCACGGGGTTTCGCAACTATGCAGACTACATGGCCACCGAACCGTTTCGTGCCGGTGTAGACAAATTAAGGCGGTTCGCAACCTCGGGCCCCACATGCTTCATGTGTGCCGAAACCCCACCTCATAGGTGTCACAGGTCATTACTCTCTGACTATCTCTTGGTTCAGGGATTCAAGGTCATACACATCTTGGACAGCCAACGTATGCTCTCACATCAACTCTCACCTTTGGCGACTGTAATTGAAGGCCAACTAATCTATAACCGCAGTGTACCTGAACAACTGGAACTGAAAACAAATGATGAATCTGAAAAATCCTAAGAAGGTAGCAAGCATGATTGATCAAACCTTACTCCAACCTACGGCAAACCGGGACCAGGTACAAGAATTCTGTGAGGAAGCCGCCGCCATGGATTTTGCAGCCGTATGTGTCGCGCCATGCTGGGTTGAACTTGCGGCTAGAGCCGTTGAAAACAGTGATGTACGGGTCTGCTCTGTGGCCGGTTTTCCGCTGGGTTTCGAAACTCAGGAACTCAAGGTGAAGGCTGCACTAAAAGCTTTAGCCACTGGCGCCCATGAAATCGACTATGTGATCAATTTAGGTGCAGTCAAGAGTGGAGATTACGAGTTAATCGAGGCCGAAATGAGGGCTATGCGGAGCGCCGCTGAAAAAGGAGTGATAAAGGTCATTCTGGAAACTGGATATCTCAGCCAACAAGAAAAAAGAAAACTTTGCCAGTTGGCGGCGGACACAGGCTTGGACTACGTCAAAACCTCTACCGGCTTTGGGCCAGCAGGGGCATCTGTGGATGATGTGAAACTTCTCGCTGAGTGCTGCCAGGGTATTATCAAGGTGAAGGCTGCGGGTGGAATCCGCACCCTACAGGATCTGGAAGAGATGGTGCTAGCAGGTGCACACCGTATCGGCACCAGCTCGGGTAAGGAAATTATTGCCCAAGTCAAGACTGTAACCAAGTCATAATCTGCTGCAAATCGCATAAACTGGTGCAAGGTAATAGGTAATGGGTTATAGGTGAGTTATAGCCCATAACCCATCACCTATGACCCATAATTTAATAAAGTTGACATCCTATGGTTACTTGATTCAACAAGTTGCTAGTTGTCAAGAACAACGAAAATGCTTATCCTCAAGTGTACAAGGTAAATCTATCTAGCGAGATTGAAGCAAGAGCGGAGGAGACATGATCATTGAACAAGTGCAAGTGGGAAACTTTGCGGTCTTTGCTTATGTTGTGGGTTGTCCGGAAACCGGCGAGGGAATCGTAATAGATGCGGCAGACCAGGTGGAAGTCCTTTTGGACGTTGCCAAGAATAGAGAAATTGACAAGATCAAATACATAGTAGGTACACATTGTCACGCTGATCACAACGGCGGCAATAGGGAAATGAAAGAGCGTACCAACGCCCAGATTGTGGTCCACAAAGATGACGCCGAAAGACTGGCCAATCCATCGGCTTTGGCCATCCAGATTTTTCAATGTGAGGCCTCACCCCCTGCCGATATAACTGTTGAGGAGGGAGACCGAATCGAATTTGGCAACCAATCCCTTGAGGTCATCCACACTCCCGGCCACACCCCGGGAGGAATGTGCCTCTATACCAACGGTTACGTATTCACTGGGGACACCTTGTTCGTCGGCGGAATCGGGCGCACCGATCTTCCTGGCGGTTCAATGGCACAACTCATTCAATCAATCAAGAACAAGCTTCTCGCCTTGCCGGATGACACGTTGGTCTTCCCCGGCCACAACTACGGTTTTTCGCCCCAATCTACTATCGGCCAGGAAAAACAATCCAATCCTTTTGTTAGGTAATGCCAGTTGTCAGTGATGCGGCATAGGGCATAGAGCATGGAGCATAGAGATTAAGGACTGATCGGGCGGGGACCCGCCCGATATTTCTTATTAAGAATACTCTTGGGTCCAACTAAAATCCCTCTAAATCCCCCTTTAAAAAAGGGGGACTTTTTTATTGTTTCGAAGGATTTCCCCCCTTTTGTAAAGGGGGGAGTAAGGGGGGATTTTTTGTTTTGGAATACAAAGAGAATCTCGTCATTCTGGAATTCCGACGCAGTCCCGCCTGCGGCGGGGAATCCAGGCAAAAGGAGTGGTCTGTTGGAGTCGTTGAAATCGTTAAAATCAAAGTAGCCAGTAGCCAGTAGTCAGTAGCTAGAAGGAAAGGACACTTTTTATGTTTTTTCCTCCTGGATTCTGAATTCTTCTTCAACTTTGCCCGCTAACCCCACTGAATATTAATAAATCCGCAATCCGAAATCCGTAATACTCTATGCCCCATGCTCCATGCTCCATGCCTAGTTCCACCACTTTGGCCTAGTTCTTGCTCGTGATTTCTGGTAGCCTTCCCCGGAACGTGAGTTGGCTACGTTTTAGTGGAAAGTAGCGAAAGTTTGTGAGGCTGTTTTAGCAATCCAAAAGCTCTGGGTATCACTGATGACCACGTACGAGTTGCTTGTTGTCAAAGGACCCGGCAAGGGTCAGGTCTATCCGCTGGAGGACGATGAAGTAATCATCGGGCGAGATCCCTCCTGCCAACTCTCTTTCGACGACAGGACCCTCTCCCGCCAACATGCCAAGATCGTGAAAGATGGCGAGAGTCTTACCATTGAGGATCTGGACAGCGTCAATGGCCTTCTTTTAAACGGTATGCGGGTAAGCAATGGTGAGCTAAGAGTGGATGATCGCTTAACCATGGGAAACATTGAGCTACTCGTGCGGCCAGCCGGCGAAAAGACTTCCCCGCTTGAGAGGCTTACACCCCCTATCCCACATGCTGACGAACCCACCCTGCTGCATCAGCCGCCAGCTGAGCGGCTCGTGATAAGTGACGAATCTAAGCCAGACTCCGTTATGAGCATTACCCAATCTTTAAGTTCTTCTATGCTCATGGACCTTCTGGGTCGCAGCCATCAGAGTTTGGGAGCCATGTACCGGGTAACCCGTATAGCCAGCTCTATTTTCGATCTGGACGTTCTCCTCAACAAGATCCTCGACGAAACATTCGCCACCATCCGGGCCGAACGCGGGTTTGTCCTCCTCATCGATCCCAATAGTGATCAACTGGAGGTCAAGGCCTCCCGCTGGCAAAACAAAGAAGGCCTCGACCACAAAGTCAGTATTAGCCAAAACATCATCTCGCACGTTCTGGAAAAGAAAGAGTCGGTGCTCATCGCTGACGCCATGGCCGATTCCAAGTTCGGTCTCGCCGAGAGTGTAGTGATGCATAACATACGCGCGGCCATGTGCTCGCCGTTGCGTGGCCGAACCCGGATTGTTGGCATCATTCACGCGGATACCACCGGCGCCAACGAATTCAACCAAGAAGACCTTATGCTCCTGGATGCCATTGGCAATGCTGCAGGAATTGCGGTGGAAAATGCTCAACTCTACAATGATAAGATCCAGAATGAACGACTCGCTGCCATGGGCCAGGCCATCTCTGGGCTGTCCCACTATATCAAGAACATTGTTGCTGCCATGGAAACCTCCCATGCCATGGTGGAAAAGGCATTGGTTGCTGAGGATTTGGGTGTAATCAACCGGGTGTGGAAGATTCTGAGGCGCAGCAATCAGCGCATAAGCAATCTTGTGCTGGATATGCTCGCCTACTCCAAGGAGAGAAAACCTGACACTCAACCCTGCCCGTTAAACGACGTCTGTAAAGAGGCTGCAGAACTGTGTCACGACCGCATTAAGGCAAAACATGGAACGCTGCACCTCGACTTGGACCCCAAGCTTCCGAAAGTCCAGGCTGACCCGCAAGGTATTCACCGCTGCTTGCTCAACTTGCTCACCAATGCGATTGACGCCCTGGATGAAGAAGGGGGTGAGGTGAAAATCAGCACCCAGAGCCAGGGCGAAGATGAAGTCCTGATAACGGTTGAAGATAATGGCGCCGGCATACCTGAAAAAATCCGCCAACGAATCTTCGACGTCTTCTTTAGCACCAAGGGAAGTCAGGGAACAGGGTTGGGATTGGCGGTGACCAGGAAAATAATAGAAGAGCACGGGGGTGTTATAGAGGCCGAATCCACCCCTGACGAGGGCAGCAAATTTACTATCACGCTTCCGGTAGGAGAAACAGCTAGCAGTGAAGACACAGGTCCTGCTTAGCCACTATTTTCTCTTCAAATGATTTATTCTCAGCAAGTTCTCCAGATTTTTTTTGCTCTTGTAAAACTCAGATTTGAATAAACAATTCCAGGTGGGTATAAAAAGGCAAGAATATCTGACAGAGGATAGTTCAGTGCTGCCAGCCTGTCCTGAGCTTGTCGAAGGGCTGCCTGCTGACCTTCTATTCTCCTTTCAGGTGCACTATTCTTGATATCTCTTCAAGGGTTGTTATCCCTTTCGCCGCCTTCTCCAAGCCATCTCTATATAAGGTGCGCAGATCACCAGTCTTTAAAGCCGCCTTGCGAATTTCTGTGTCACTTTTTCTCTGGTTAATGAGATCTCTAATGGCATCTGTCACCATAAGCAATTCATAGACGCCTATTCTGCCGCGGTATCCACTAAAGCGGCAGCCCTGGCACCCTCGACCTCGAAAAAATTTCCGACCCTTGGCGCGTTCGGCAATGCCGAACTGCTCCAGAACTTCTTCAGAAGGAACGTAAGGCTCCTTACAAGATCGACAAACAGTGCGGGCCAGACGTTGGGCAAGAACGCCGGTGACACCTGAGGAAATGAGAAAAGGTTCAACCCCGATGTCGAGCAATCTGGTGATGGAGCCGGGAGCATCATTGGTGTGCAAGGTGCTGAAAACCACGTGTCCGGTGAGAGAGGCTCGCACAGCCATCTGGGCGGTTTCCAAGTCTCGTATCTCTCCCACCATGATCACGTCCGGATCTTGGCGGACAATGGCCCGCAGTCCGGCTGC
>JASFGC010000268.1:0-5397 GCA_050123975.1 Syntrophobacterales bacterium
GGAAAGGCGAGAAAGGTGGGAAAAGGGGAGATTGCAGATTTAAAATTTCGGATTTCGAATTTCGAAATGCGGATTTAAAGACTCGATACTTGATACTCGATACCTGATACTCGATGCTTGATAAAGACCTACCTTTTACTACTGAAACCTGACACCTGAAACCTCAATTCTGTCTCCTGACTCCTGTCTTCTTTGATTAAGTTCATAGAATTGTCACTATGCTGACACCAGAGTGAAACATAATGTGTTCTATAAGATAGATGCCCAGAGGGTCAACTGACCCACACTCCATTTCTTCGTCCCCCATCGGCATATTTGGCCGTGTCGATGGGGGGTTCTCTTTTCTGACCTCGCTCGCCTTGTAATTACCACTCTTTGTTTTTGCACTGGCCTTCATTTTGCAGAAGTCTGTCCGCGTGTTCAGGTTGTGATCGGAGTGGGTGAAGATTCGGGATGATACGGTTTAGAAATTAAGGTTAGAAAATTACGGGAATAGATAAGCAGAAAGAAGTCATTTGCTGCTGAGTCTGATTGTCTACTTTGCCTATGAAAAACCTCTAGCGGACTAAAAGAAAAGACGACAGAGGATAACTGCCTTCGCCTTATGGCTTCGGTGCTGCAGGTCTGCTTGAAGGTTACACTTCATTCGTGGTAAGTTGTGCCTAAGGTCGGTAATCTTCCTGCGAAGTCTAATTTAATCTGGATTGGAGAAAAGACTGAGGAATAAACATGAACAGGGCAATGTATCTCTATCTTTTGATCTTCGTCCTCTCTTTTACTCTGAGCTGTGCTTCAACAGCGGCAGAGCGATATTATGTGACTAAGCTTTCTGGTAAAGAGAAGGCATATCTCAGGGTGACTACGATCAAGGGTAACGCCAATCGCACAATCACAGGTGGGAGGTTGGGATTATTACCGCTCAACTGCAATGTGCCAAAGGTAGGTAATGTTATAAGCGACACTATTGGACATAATTTGCTCGATTCTCCCCTGGTAATAGTTGAGCGAACTTATTTGGCCAGAATACTCGAGGAGCAGGAAATTTCACTCACCGGCCTGACTGAAAGTATAGATTACAGCCGCATAGGAAAAGTGAGTAACGTTGATTATCTCTTACTGGGTACAGTGACAATGGTAGATCATCAATATAGAGGGGGTTTTTACACCACGTGTTCAGGTGCGACTGCACGTATTGTAGATGTGATAACTGGAGAAGTGATAATAGGCGTCGTTTATGATACTACGCAAGTGGACCTACAATGGCAGAGACCAACCCAAATTGGTGAAGCTCTTGCCACCGGACTCAAATTTGGGTTGTGGAAGCGGAATCCAAATGACCCTATTCCATAGTAGTACTGTAGACCTTTTCGCTATTTATTCCTTAGCCTTTACCTTCAAGAAAGTGAGGTTACATTTCTCGTTATCTAGAGGGTAATTTGCAATTTTCCTCCCCCTGCTTTTCCCCTGATTGCCTTCCAGATAGTTCATGGTGTCTGAAATACGACTTCTCCTATGTTGTTGAAAAGAACGAGGGAAGAGAGGGATCTTCTTTTAGTCATACCTCTTTTTCGCTCTCTAAATGTTGTTGATCCGAGAACCGTACGAAGTTTTCCGTTATCATCGTAAAGGGATACGTTGGCTCCAGCTTTGCCAACGAAAATCTCGGCGGCATTCTCTTTTACAATTGATTCTTTTGCCCCTAATGTTAAAAGAACATCCCCCGTTGGACGTAGGGTTAGAGATGCCTTTAAGAGACCATTTGCATCACGAAACCACAAGACAGGGAATCCCTTAGGAACCAATTGCATCTGCAGCCGAATTAATTCATTTTCGTCACTCAATATGAGTGCTGGAGAATCCACCTCGGTTAACATTAACTGGGCTCTTTTCCTTCCATCTTGATCCACTACTCGGAACTCCTGTGCCTCAATAACCTTCGATGGCTGTGCCTTTTTCTCAGCATGCGCTGGCTGGTTTAACAACAGCTGATTCGACACCACACCACCCACTAGTCCACCGACGAAAGCGAGCACTACTATGAAGCTATATTGTTTCTTGCCCATCACCCCACCTCACTTTCTGTTCTATTACCACTGCGGTATGCGGTCAGGATCTGACCACAACCCTTTTTATCAAAACTGGCTCGCAAGTGGAAGTTCTGTCAAGACTTAGAAATGGAAATCCAGCCTGCATATATCGTGAATTGGCGTTGCGAGACCGCGAAACTGGGAACCCGCTTGCGGGACTGAGCGGAGCGCAGCGAGCGCGAATTGGATGGGTGTGCCACAGGGTAACCGCAGGGAGTTGGACCCGAGGCGTACTCGAACGGTACGTCGCAGGGTCCGCCTGTCCTGAGCGAAGTCGAAGGAACACCCGAGGACGCACGGAAGGGCACCCATATCCGCTGTCTTAGCAGGCCATTCAAGAAATATGCGGGCTAGGCTTGGCATAGTTTATGCGCTATAGCCTGGAAAACTAGGGCTTAAAAAGCTCGCCATTGTGCTTTTTAGGCAGGCTTATAGCGTCACTAGAATAATACGGATATATGCTGAATTAAAAGGAAATTTATGCTCAGTTGAGTGAGGAGGTGTAGTTTTTTACCACACCATAGGCGTGCGAAAAGACTCATTTACCAAAGGCTAAAAAGTATACAAGAACATACTGTATTTTTATTTGGCTTTACAAAAGGAAACAATGCAAAACCAAGTCATGGGAGTCAGGAATAGGCGATAACGAGGCAAAATATAGAAAGTAAAAACCTTTTTGAGCGTAGATTTTCTCAATAAAACAAAGGCATCAATGAGGTTTTAGCAGGGAGAATCTTCAAGGAGGTTGAAATGAAAAAGACCATAACTTTTATTGCAGTGGCATTCGCCCTGATGGTGCCTGGAAAGGCTTTCAGCCAACAAACTGAATTCTGGAAAGGTGTTGAATGGGAATGTGCCATGGATGGTGGTATCGAGGTAACTGGAGAAACTCCAGACGTTGAGTACCTCTCGCTCCTTCTACCTCATCCTGATTACACAGGCTTCCTTATGGCGTACCACTGTACCGATGGTTTTACTGATTTCCGCTCAGCTAGTACTCCATGGATAGAGGTTTCCTTCGAAGACTTATATCCGGATGTAAAGAGCAGCATCCAGCTGTGGATAAGAGACGCATGCCCGCCTGCGGCTACCTATTTTATGACACAGATTGGAACAGTAAATGAAGATGATACGTATTTCATCCTGTGGAACAATCCCAATACGGGCCAAAGCGTAACGGTGAACACAACCAAGAAGCGCAGTGGAGGTGTCCATACAATAAGAGTAGTGAAGACTGAGGACGGTACAGTAGAGTACTACATAGATAATGAATGGCTATGGAGTACTAAGGACATTCCAGATGAATACACCTACCAGGCTCCAGAGTATTTCGGAAATATCATTTTGATGGGACAATTCGCTTCGGCAACGTTTACTGACTATCAATTTGGCAGTGGATACAGTCCAGAGCCATTGTCGTTAGCGGTTGATATTGACATTGACATCAGGCCCTTCAGCGACAATAACAAAATCCATCAGCGGGGGTGGGGTCTTATACCTGTTGCCATTCTCTCAAACAAGAATTTCGACGCACCCAGCGAGGTGGACAGGGATACCATCACCTTTGGACCGACAGGAGATGAGCCCAGTAAAGCTTTTTTCATGAGGCGCGGCAAAGATGTTAACCGCGACGGAATGAAAGATCTCATTGGCTTCTTCAGTGCAAAACGGGCCGGTTTTGAAGTCGATGATGAAATGGGCATTTTGAAGGGCAGTACACTCAAGGGCAATGCGATCAAGGGCCAGGACAAAGTTAAGATTGTGAAGAAAAATAGGTGGCGTTTTTGGCGATCACATAAATGGAAGAAGGGAAGATTGTAGATGTGTAGTGTGTAATTGAGGAATTCAGGGATTCAGGAATTTAGGGATTTGATTTGCTCCTGACTTCTGACTCCTGGTTTTAATGCCATCGTACTTCCCGGGTGCAATCCTCAATCTCTTTACATCCGGCCTTATCATCCATTATTCGACGGACACCTTCGCTGATAAACTCAAAGGCGCTCTCTAACTGATTGCGCTCTTCTTGGGTTGGTGGATTGTTGGGATCGAAGGCCAGTTCGATGACGTAATTCCAACGCTCTTCCGGCTCGGCCATGGGATCGAAAAAGATCAAACTGAAGCCAACACAGGGCGCTTGCTTCTTACTACAGATGCGCCGGACAGCTTGAGCCGTCTTTTCAACCCACTTGGATAAATCCATTATTCCTGGTTTCATTGGATTGTCACCTTTCGCCCGGACGCTTGTAAAATGTATTCTTCTTCCTCGGGGTGAAGCCTGTAAGCGTAAATGCGCTTGCACTCTGTGCACTGCAATCTCATGAGGTGCGAATCCTCTTCTATCAATACTCGATTACAATCGGCACAGAACAGCTCGTAAAGTCGCAGACCAACCTCAATCCGAATCTCTCCCCCTGAAAGACGGGCCTCGTTTCCTTTTCTCTTGTGCAAGGTATTCATTGCTCACTCGTGGCAAGTCAGGCAATGGTGCACAATACCTGCTTGCGCGCTTATAAAACCCAGCAAATAGGTAGACAGCAATTATTATGCCAAATGATGTATATACGCTTAAAACTGCCCAATATGTAGTGGGAAGGAGAAAGACAACTGGCAGCATATAAAAAGACGTCAGAGGACAGAAAGGAACTAGGAATTAGGAACTAGACACTAGGCAGAGGAAGGAAGACAGAGGACAGAGGGGGAGAGAAAGGAGACGATTTCTACGACTTTAACGGTTTCAACGACTTCAACGGTTCACAGTTTATCGCTCACTATCCCTTATCCTTACCATTCTCTATGAAGAAAGGGGTTTTGGGGCTTGACAGAAACCACCTTGCGGATGAGTATTTATAATTCGATGACCTGCTGACAGGAGGTAACACATGCACGACTCGAACAATGCCAATGAAATGTTGGAAGTTACAGGACAAGTTCTCATCAGGTGTTTTGTCATTGGCTTATTCGTGCTTTTCTTCTGGTTGGGCGCGCTGATGCTCGCTGGGGATCTTGCCTACAGTGTTCACGCCAGGATTGTTCCAATTACCCGAGAGCAGTTCTATGTCATTAACTATGTTGGCGGACTCATGACCAAGGCGACGGTATTCATTCTATTTCTCTTCCCATATATAGCAATTAGACTTGTGATCAGGAAACGGAGTAACTGATTCCTAACCACTCGCTGCAGTCGGATCAGCAGTCGTTAAAGCTATGAGAGACAAGCGGGGCATGCGGCTTCGCTAAAGCTACGCCGCCACAAGAACAGTTTCGTTGAATTTCTGGGCTGAGTAAGTGTTACATACTTTAATGCACACTT
>JASFGC010000269.1:0-5382 GCA_050123975.1 Syntrophobacterales bacterium
AAGAGAGTCGGAACGCAAAATAAGTAGTGCTCTCCGTGTTACAGTGGTGTACTATCTTAGAGTACTTTCCATCCGGTTGCTGGGAGCAATCTCATCAGTCTGAGGGGTTGATAAGAGTGGCATACAAAAGAGTGATCCATGGACACGGGAGGCATATTATAGTGGATCGAAAGTGTCCCCCCGCTGAAATGCGAATCACCTCCAATCTGGCCAACAATGAGTTCAAGATTGAATTGCTCATCGCCGGAAATTGTCCGCTCAGAAAAAGTTGTGTGCGCATCGAGCACGAAGTCAATTCCATTTGTGATCATGTAGCCCTCATTCCCCTCTCAGGAGGTGAGGGGTCAAATCTGCGCCAGATTACCTGTCAGCAGGGTGGTAAGACCAGAGCCCTGGATATAACTGAAATGTGGGTCGATGGGTGCCCGCTTGGCAAGAACTGCGCCGGCTGTGAAGATCTCTCACAGTTAACCATACCGCTGTTACCGACCCCGGACAAATCCCATGCGTATATTACCTGCCACCAGAAGGGATCCCACGGAAAATAGCCATCAAGGAGTAACGACAGAAGGTGTTCATTGGGGTAATTATGAGATGCCTATTAATACGTTGTGCACGTTGTCAGAAGGATGACACCGCAGCGGTGCTGGACGAAATCAATAAGGTCTGTGCTGAATTCAACATCAAACACGGTGTGGCCAGACTCACCGCAGTAGCGCAGACTGTAATATCAGGCAGAAGAGAACACCAATTGAAGCGGGAGGAAAAAGAGGTGGCCAAACACGTGGCACTGCGACTGTTGACTATGATGACTGATAGCCATTACTGCGAATCGTGCCGAGAAAAAGTCACTGAAAAGGAGAAGAAAGAAGCCCTGCGGCAAAAGTTCACGGTAATAATTGGAAAAAAAGAATGATCCTGCCGAGATTAGGAAACGTTACTCTCGATCCTGGTGCCAGCGGTACATCATCCATACCCCCATACCTGTCATCCCCAACCAGCCCAGGGTGTTTACAAAAGAGGCTATTCTGGTGTCATATGACAATACTGACCAACGACTAAAAATGTTTGTCCAGTCATGTTCGCCCCCTCCAACGAGAGTTAGCACCTGAGCACGGGCGTCAGCCATGTAATGGGCGATGTTCAGGAAATTCTCGAAAAACCATACACCAGCTATGGCAAATGATAGTGCTTCACGCTTCAGCCAGAAGGCAATGAGCGCAACCAGAGGAAACACCAGTTGGCCCAAAGTCCCGCCGTACAAACCAAGCGTTTCACCGAAAAGCCCAAAAATCACGTGTCCTGCCTCATGGAATGCCAGGTTGGTGTGGTCTAAGAGAAAAATGAACCTGTCTTGATCTCTGACCAGGACAATAAAGAACAGGAAAAGACCACTAAGGGTAGCAGTCAATTTACCTGTGGTAATTTCATTCCACGGTTGACTCTGAACGTTTCTGATTGTGTTTAACATTCTTGATATGAGTATGTTGCTCTGTGCAACCGTTTTAATTCATTTTAGACACTTTAGACATTTTAGCTCATTCTAGGCAATTTCCCCGCTGCTACCAGCCACCACCACCTCCACCACCCCCGCCGCCGCCAGAGGAGCCACCGCCACCGCTCCCTGAGGAAGAACCGGGCGCCGTGGAAGAAGAAGAGATGGCTCCGGGAAGGGATGTGCCCAGGCTCGAGGCAAAGCCCCCCATATTCCACGATCTCCAAGTATTGCCCGTGTACCAGATTGGACGGTAACCCCCGTCTATTGAGGCCGCAGCCAGTACCTCGGCGAACTGCTCGCTCCACTCATTTTCCACATCAAGAGCCAAAGCATAAGGGAGGTACTTTTCAAAAAGTTCCGGGGTCTTCTCGGGTGGATTGAGAATGTTCAACCGCTCCTTTTCCGCCACTGAAAGATAAAGCTTGAACCCCTCGATCTCATCCATCAGCTTTCGTCCCCTCAGAGTTGGTGACTTAAGAAGATGGTAAAAGATTGCATTGATAGCGATTATCACCACGATGGTGACTGCTGCCAGAGGCGAGACAGCTGATGAAAATGCCCAGAGGCCGAAAAGTTCTCCTGCAAAGAACGGCAGAGCGAAAAGTGTTATTCCCATTGCCCCGGCGGTATTTACCGCCTTGACCCCACCCCCAGGAGCTGCGAAGCCTCTCCAGGCACTGATCACCGCAGCGCCCAGAGCAAAGCATCCAACAGACCACCCCGACAGCCACACAGTCATAAACACTGCCACTCCCAGGTTAGAGGCACCCAGAATTACCACCGCCAAGGTCAGGCCTGTTATGATCATGCCCACCACAAAATAACCGGAATTGAGAACGAAGTATTTATTGCGAGCAGCCTTCATCAGGTACTTCTGTAACTCCTCTTTGGCACCACCGATTTTGCTATGGTTGGTGTTTTTGAGCTTAATTTTGTTCTTTGAGCCAAAAAGCTTGCGGGCAATCTTGCTTTCCCCGCCGGACAACCGCGTTTCACCTTCACCGGTCTTCCTGAGCGTAAAGACATTATCTTCTTCTTCCTCGATGGTTAAAAAACCTTTGACGGCCATATTGACCACAGCAACGGCAAACAATTTGTCGTCAGAGCTGCCGATGCGCATGATCAACCGGGCCAAGGCAGGTGAAACCCACTTGGGTGGTAAAAATAGGGGGATAATTGTACCTTCTTCTGGGTCCTTACCCACTCTGGACCAGGCTATAGCGTAGAAAAGTGTCAGAATCAGAAAGCCGAATGCAGCCACGGCCGCACTCTGGTTGTCCTTCCACAGATAACCCAGCTTCTCCATAGCGGTGGGCTCCACCACAATACCTTTGGGCCAAGCCACAGCGATGGTCAGACCCTCTTTGGGCATCAGGCTGCGAGTGGTGGTAAAGGTGATGTTGCCTTGCTCGTCAAAACCGGTGATGTAGTCCTGACCTTTGCCACCGTATCTTCCGGTATAACCGGCGCTTTGCAGAACCTCGGCCCATTGAGGTAACTCCACCACCGCCTCGACGTTCTCGATAACAAAGTTCCAGCCGTTACCTGTTACGTTCCAGTAAAGTTCATCAAAGTCCTCGAAAAACCCCAATTGTCGACTGGTTTTGTAACTGATGGTGTAGGTGTAGATGCCGGGCTTGAGGAAGACGTTCTTGTGGCCCATGTAGACTCTTTTGCCGTTGGAGAGATCTTTGATGTGATAGGGTTCAGAGTTAGTGTCCCGCAAAACACTTACAACCTCGAAGCCCACCTTGACCGTATTCCCATAGCGGTCCTTGTACTTAGTGGGAAAGTCACGATAGATGCCTCGTTTTATCTGCTGCTGGGCGCAGACGACCTTGATGTTTTCGGTGACGCTCATGCTTCCGTCCCGATGCACCTGAATCCAGCTCTGGAAGTCGAGTATTCTCTCCGATCTGTTGGCAAAAGAAGGTTCAGCAAAACTGAAGACCAGAAGGAAAAGAAGCACGGCCACAGAGGCCAACATTTTTCGAGTACTCATGGTTCCTCCGCCTAGAACTTCACCTCCGGCACCGCCCTCGCCGCTGGATCCTCTATCTCGAAGAACTCGCCCTTGGTGAAATTGAATATGCCGGCAACGATGTTGCTGGGGAAGGATTCGACTTGAATGTTTAGGTTGCGAACTGTGCCGTTGTAGTAGCGCCTTGCCATCTGAATCTGTTCCTCTAAATCTGACAGTTCAGTTTGCAGCTCCGAGAAATTTTGGTTGGCCTTCAAATCCGGATATCCCTCCGCCACCGCAAATATGTTGGCGAGGGAGCGGGAAAGCAGCCCTTCCAGCCTCCCTTTTTCGCCAACTTCTCGTGCTTTCATACTTTGCGCTCTCAGTTCGGTTACCTTAGTTAAGAGCTCACGTTCGTGCCCCATATACCCCTTCACCGTCTCCAACAGGTTGGGGATGAGATTTGCCCGTCTTTTGAGCTGGACATCAATGCCACTCCAACCCTCTTCAACCATATTCCGAAGCCGGATGAACTTGTTGTAAATAGTGATGAAAAAAATGGCCAGTAGGCCAACCACAATCAGGATAATGATAGTCGCAGTCATCTGTTCACCTTCGAGGTTATTTTTTTAAAGTTATAGCCATTTGTATTCGAAGAGGTGACGTTGTGAAAGAGCAATTTGCGTGCCAGGCAATCGGCCAGCACATCGGAATTACGAGGCCAGCATCAGGGGATCGCGGATTCCGGAATGCGGATTTGGGAATTAAAAGCTTGATTCTGGATACTTGATACTCGATGCTTGATGAAGATTTACCTTTTACTGCTGACACCTGAAACCTGCTTGCCACGCCGTAGCTCAACAGAGCGTAGGCGGGACACCTGAAACCTCAATTCTGACTACTGACTACTAACAACTGGATTCTGGCTACTGACCTCAGTTATATTTGTAGAAGCTTTGTCACAGCCGAGGAGAAAATCAATGAGTGCTGGCAAGCGAGAAATTCCCTATCCGGCTAGGTTGGATCTGGCCCGGACTCCAACGCCTTTTGAGCCACTTCCACGTTTGAGCGAGAAGTTTGGCATCGACCTGCATGTCAAGCGCGACGATATGACTGGGGCTGACCTTACCGGCAATAAAATCAGAAAACTGGAATTCTTGCTGGCTGATGCGCTGGCAAAGGGCTGCGATACCGTAATTACCTGTGGGGCGGCTCAGTCTAATCATGCCCGGGCAACTGCAATTGCCGCTGTCAGATTAGGACTGAAGGTGCGTTTGCTTCTTCGCACCCGGGATCCTGCCAACCCACCAGGTCTTGTAGCCAATATCCTGCTTGATCGGTTAGTAGGTGCCGAAATCGTATGGCTCACTTTCGAAGAGTACGGCCGCCGTGCTGAGATACTTGCAGCTGAAGCGGAGTCGCTGCAGAACTCGGGGAGAACTCCTTATGTCATTCCTGAAGGGGGATCCAATGCCATGGGTGCATGGGGATATGTTCGGGCGGTGGAGGAGTTGGCGTCTGATCTGGCCACTCTCCCGGAGACGGAAGACCAACCCGCGACAATCATCCACGCCACTGGCTCAGGGGGAACCACCGCCGGTCTCATACTGGGGGTTAAATTGGTGGGCTTGAACGCTCGGGTTGTGGGAATAAATGTTTGTAACGATAGGGATTACTTTCTCGGGGTGGTTGGTCATATTTGCCGGACCGCAATAGATACCTACCAGCTCAACCTCCCCTTTTCTCATGAGTATGATATCGAGATAGTCGACGGTTATGTTGGAAGTGGTTATGGGAAGGCGGGTTCACGGGAGCTTTCTCTTATCCTCGAGGTGGCTCGCTCCGAGGGCATTCTTCTGGATCCGGTCTACACAGGCAAAGCCTTCTATGGTATGAGCCAGGAGCTTCAGCTGAAGCCAAA
>JASFGC010000270.1:0-5359 GCA_050123975.1 Syntrophobacterales bacterium
TACCGAACATGCCGAAGGGGAGGACGAGTTTTTCTACCGACTGTTGGAAAATCGTGAGACCTATTTTGAAGAGCACGATTCAAAATACCGGCGGTCCATCGTCACCAATGTCTACAGCCAGCCCATCGATCTGTTTGATATGCACTTGTACCCAGGCAGCGCTGCCCGATTGCACATGTTACGCAGGATTCTGGGCGAGGAGGAATGGTGGGAGGTCGTCACTCTCTTCCTGAAGGAACATAGAGATTCAGTGGTGGAAACCGTTGATTTCGCGCGCTGCATCGAGGAGGTTACTGGCGATAATTATGACTGGTTTTTCGACCAGTGGTTTTACAAGCCCGGGTTCCCGGTGCTGGAATGTTCCTGCGAGTACCAGGAAAAAGATAAGAATCTGCTGCTTCATCTCAAACAGAACCAGAATCCAGAAAAAGAGCCACATACTTTCCAGTTTCCACTGACTGTGCGGCTGGTAGGCGAAGATGGTGCAGCTCGAGATATTAAGGTGCAGGTTGAAGATCGGGAGCATCATTTTTATATCCCCGCTGAGGAGGAACCTTCAATGGTTCTCGTTGATCCGGAGGACACCATTCTAAAACGGATGCGGTGGAAAGCAGACAGCGGCAAACTCTCCCGGCAACTGAAAGAGGCTGAAAATGTGCTGAAGCGTATTGAGGCGGCTGGCGAATTGACCAAAGTGGGTGATCGTGATGCCGTGAAGAGTCTCGAGGAGGCCATGCACCATGATCCTTTTTGGGGGGTAGCAGCCCGTGCGGCCCAGGGGCTGGGTGAGATTCGCACTGAAAAGGCTATGCAGGCCTTGATTGGTGGGCTAAAAGTTACACATCCCAAGGCCCGGAGGGCTGTGGTGAAAGCGCTGGGGAATTTCAAGGATAAAAAGGCCTTTGAGTCACTGCAGCCGTTGGCTGAGAAAGACGCTTCCTATTTTGTGGAAGCCGAGGCAGTCCACGCCATTGCTCGCACCAAAGAAAAAGGTGCGTTTGCTCTGATTGTAGACGCACTGGAGAAAGATTCGTTCAATGACGTAATCCGCTGCAAGGCCTTGGAAGGGTTGGGTGAGCTCGATGATGATAAGGCCCTTTCCATACTCTATGAACACTCGCGCTATGGTAAGCCGGAACTGGTTCGGGCGCAGGCCCTGCGGACTCTGGGAAAAATGGGCAAGAGTAGACCCGATAACCGGGAGATCTTAGAGAAGATCAGCGATGCATTCCAGGCGCCGGAAGGCCCTCGATCTTTCCGTGCCAAGCTAGCAGCCATTCAAGCCTTGGAAACATTGAATCGTGAGGAAGGACTGCCGATACTAAAGAGGGTGGCGGAGACTGAGCTGGACGGCCGCCTCGTGCGTAATGCCAGGTTGGCTATGAGAAAAATCGAGAGAGGCAAAGACAAAGGGGAGGCCATTCAGAAGCTGGAAAAGAGGTTGGAAGAATTTGCAGAGGAGAGCAAGAAGCTGAAGGATAGGTTGGATAAATTAGAGCAGACGAAAGGAGAATAGAGCATAGAGCATAGAGCATAGAGAAGGCTAGCTGGCAGCAGGTAGCGGGCAGCGGGCAGGAAAAACAGGTCTGAGGTCGGAAGTCAGAGGAGAAAATTGTGGATTTGAGATAGACGAGGTTTTAGATTCCCTGTCTGTTTTTCCTGACACCTGACACCTGACACCTGAAACCTCAATTCTGCCTCCTGACTCCTGGATTCTTTGGCTTTTTACCGCTTACTGCTCACCGCTTACCAATTTCACCCGTTTTGGAACCTAAAACTCAATTCACGTGTCTAACAACAGGTGAATCCTACCCTTGAATAGTTTGGACAATTGCATTATGCTGAAAACAATAAATTGTTTAGGAGGTTAAAGCCTTTGACCATAAATATAAACATTGTGACAGAAGTTGAGCTACATGAACCGGTGCTCATGGCGGCGTGGCCCGGAATGGGACACGTGGCACTCAAGGCTTATGTTTATTTGCACGAAGCACTTCGAGCTAAGAACTTGGCCTTTGTAGAAGAGCCTGAATTCTTTCGGCTTCCTGGAATTAACATCCAGGATGGTCTGGTTCAGTCCACCATGTTACCCCAGAGTGGCTTTTACTATTGGAGACATCCTGGCGGTTCGAGTGATATTCTCTTTTTCGTAGGTGATCAGCAACCAGTGGGTGGAAAAGAGTACCAACTGGCCGAGGCTCTGCTTACCTTCGCCGGGAGTTTAGGGGTTAAGCGAGTTATCACGGCGGCGGCTATGCCCACTGCCATCAACCACTACCAGGATTCCCGGGTATGGGTTACAGCCACCCATGAGGAACTGCTTTCTGAGCTTTCCCCTGTCTGTGATCGAGTCTTGCGAGAGGGACAAATATCGGGCATGAACGGCCTCCTGCTGGGAGTTGCTAAACAGATGGGGATGGAGGGTTTTTGCTTTCTCGGGGAAATTCCTTTCTATACCACTGAGATTGAAAATCCCAAAGCTTCAAAGGCTGTTTTGAACGTGCTCAATAAGGTTTTGGGCTTGGAAATAAGTTTGCATGAACTGGAAGAACTAGCAAACCAGACGGAGAAGGAAATAGACCACTATCTGCTTGAGCTCCAACAACGGGAACAGGAGGAAGAAAAGCAGACAGAGGACCAGGAGGGACCGGTCACGGTTCACTGACACCACACACTAGACACTGAGCACTAGGCAGTAGGCACCAAATAATTTCTCAATTCGCATCTCGCATCTCTCATTTATCACTGTGTATCTGGCAGCTATATCGTTTCAAATCTTTTTGTCATTCTTCAATGGCAAATGTGAAATGAGGAATCCGAAATTTGAAATGTGCCATGTGCGTAGTCCCTAGTGCCTCGTTTCTCCGAGTTTCAAATCTCCACTTTCGTTTTTCAATATCCCCCTTCGTATAAAGGATACATCCCAGTGGTGCTTGAAGAAGCGGATCAACAGGTAAAGCTCTATTTGCAGTTAGGGCATGAGGCCTATAGCGACAAGCAGATGCTCCGTGCGCTTCATTACTTTCAGCGTGCTCTTGATTATGCACAGGAGAAGGGTCACGACCTAGATGTGGCACTTATTTGCCGGGACCTGGGGTATGTGTGTGCCCGAGAAGGTTCTTTGGATAAAGCGCTTGTTTACTTTGACCAGGGTCTGGCAATTACCGGGGTTGAAATATCGGTCCGAACGGGGCTTTTGGCCAACAAAGCCAGTGTATTGGTCAGCTTGGGAGCCTATCGTCCAGCGTTGGAACTGTTGGAAGAAAGCTCTGATTTGATCAGCTCCACATATAAGGACTTTTCAGAGGCGCCCAGTCAGCTGGTTCATTCCTATGCCGCCATCGCCCAGATGGCAGATGATCTGCGCAAGGTAGTTGACCTCCTCGATATGGGTGTTAGAGCTGATCGTATACAGGTTGATATAAAACGGCATGAGCCGCCATGGTTGGCGAGGAAAGAGTAAGCGAGAAAGGATTCTTAGGTTATAGGTGAGGGGTAATGGGTTATGGGGTAACAACCTATCACCTATAACCCATGACCTATAACCTATAACCTGGAAAACATGACCGAAGTTGTTCCAAATAAGAAAACCTGCAACTTGATGCAACAGGGATATCGTCCTGGAAAGTGCCTTGTGTCAACTGGCAACAGACGGTTGTTGGGGTGTGAAGCTACTCTGCGTCTCCAGGATGGTGAGTGGCAGCGATTGATTACCAGCTTACACCTTTCAAGACCGGAAAATTATCTCTCCATTTACCAGTCTGGGTGCAACCTCTCCTGCAGGAAATGCCACTCCTGGTACTTCAGCAAGGAAGCAACAGGTCAATGGCTCACCCCTAAGGACATCCTGCAAGCCGCCAAGAATTACGAGAACCAGGTAACCCTTGTGGAGCCCAGAGAGCACAGCACTGCCTGGCATGCCCACGAATCTTGCCATTGCTGCGGCGCGTGTATTCTCACGGGTGAACGGTCGCCTCGATGTCCGGGAGTGCTGGGGCTCGAAGATATTACCTTTAGTTCCCAGGGTTTCGGGCCGGCAAGGAATATCGTGGGTTTCACAGGTGGCGACTTGACCTGTCGCTCAGACTTCTACGCACACTGTGCCCAGCTCATCAAGGAAAACACCTCACTTTGGGTCCTCATTGAAACAAATGGATACGGACTGACCCCAGAAAATCTGGACCTATTAAAAGAGAGCGATGTAGACAGTTTCTGGCTCGATATAAAGGCCGAGGATAAGGAGAGCCACCGGTGGCTCACAGGGTGCGACAACCAGTGGATTCTCCAATTGCCAGAGGAGATGCTTAAACGAGATTTCGTCGTGGAGGTACTGTCTCTGTATATTCCTGAAGTGGTGGAGGCAGAAGAGTTGGGAAGGATTGCAGGTCGTTTGGCGGCTGTGGATGGATCCATTCCATTTACCATTCTGGCCTTTTTCCCAGAGTATCAGATGAGGGAATTTCGGACTCCAACAGTGGAGGAAATGGTCCGCGCTTACGAAAATGCCAAGAATGCAGGGCTCACGTATGTGCGCCTTGGCAATCTGGGGGTGTTTGCCAAGGCAGTAGAAGATTATCGTTATATGGAGGCGCGTGTGGATGGGGATGCGTATTGAGGCAAAGCGCATAGCGCATAGCGGTATGCGGCGAGAAAGGCGAGACAGGCGAGAAGGGATTCTTAGGTCATAGGTGATGGGTAATGGGTTATGGCTAACAACCTATCGCCTATGACCCATGACCTATAACCTAGAAAAATGTCTTGCGTACGTACGAAGGTCTAGTTAGAATCAATATCCAAGCGAAATCCGGGAGGTCAATGATGGGAAAGTGGACAGTTAAGAAGGTGCCTATCACAGCCGCGAGTGAAGATGTAGAGGAGCACGAAGGAAGAATTGAGGGCCAAGGCTCGGTCATGCTGGATGATTGCCCTTTCAAGCAAGAAGTCACGGACGAAACAGGCAAAGTGGTTCAAGTTGAGTGTGCCGACGACTCGGGAGTGAAGCCTTGTGAGCCCGATGCGGAAGACTGTAAGCTCCAACAGTGGATGGATTCGGTTAAATCTTTTATCCGTCAAATCGATGTCAACGCCCTGTGAAATTGGCGGCGATGAGCAACGGGACCTGAATGAATGATAGTAAGCGCGGGACAGGAGCGTACAGCTCCCCCGCGTTTTTGGTCTGAAGCGCAGAGCGCATGGCGCTCCGCGCTACGAGACGGGCGAGACGGGATGTCGGGCGAGAAAGGATTCTTGGGTTATTGGTGATGGGTAATGGGTTATAGGTTACAACCTATCACCTATGACCCATAACCTATAACCTCGAAAACGCGACTTGAACGACTTGAAATATTTAACTAATTCT
>JASFGC010000271.1:0-5355 GCA_050123975.1 Syntrophobacterales bacterium
ACTCTTTCCCCCTTGCGCCAGTCCGCTGGAGTGATGGAGTGGTGGAGTAATGGAGTAATGCAAGAACCAATTCAAATTAAATTCGGGCTTTTGTTTTTGCCAACACTCCAGTACTCCAATACTCCAAAAGTGTTCGCACTTGTACCGGCAGAGCCATTGTATTCTGACCCCCGCGAGACGGGATCGTGGACTGGCCCCAAGGACCAGGTTTTCGATGCTGAATAAAGCTAAACATCTGAAGCAAGAGATATTTTGTACTGAATACATAGCTTATTTTTCAAGAAGTGCAACACTGGACAGTTACAGGGAAAGTTGCTATAGGTTACTTGGTTCAGGAACAAAAGTTTCCGTAGCTATGTCCCTCGGCCATTTTTTTTGCCGTAAGGATATTTCATGCATTCACGCCATGGCGTGAATGCATGAAATATCCAGGCTAACTAACGTCGACGTTTGAGAAACCTGGAGAAGCAGTGGAAAGTAGTGCAAATACCCCTTCCAATCAGACCCCAACGTCTAGAGAACAGTTCTTCACTGAACCCAAGAAACGATTGAGCCAATGGCTGGCAACTGGAATTTGCGGTAACGACATTACCTCTTCCTGCCTCTACGTCTCTGCCATCGCAGCTGTATACGCAGGCGTCCTCGCTCCTGTGGTCCTTCTTATGGTCGTCGGTGTCCTTTACCTTTACAAGAAGGTCTATACTGAAGTGGTGGAAGCACTGCCCTTGAATGGAGGTACCTATAATGCCCTACTCAACTGTACTTCGAAATTTGCCGCCGCCCTCGCAGCCTGCATGACCATCCTTTCTTACATAGCCACCGCAGTGATCTCTTCCAAAACAGCTGCCGAATATCTTCACACCATATTCCCTTCTTTCGGTGCCATGGAAGGTACCATTCTCATACTTGGCATCTTCGCCACCCTGGCCATCATCGGTATCACCGAATCCGCCGTGGTAGCTCTGACCATCTTTATCATTCACATGTCAACGTTGGCTGTTTTTTGCGTGTTAGGCATCATCAATCTTCCCCCTGACTTTCACCTCCTCAAGGCGAACCTTAGTACCCTACCGGTGGGCAAAGATTTGCTCATCGCCATATCTTTAGGATTTTCAGCAGCTTTATTGGGCATAAGCGGCTTCGAAAGTTCGGCCAACTTTGTTGAGGAACAAGACGTCGGAGTCTTTCGCAAAACCCTGCGTAACATGCTCATAGCCGTGGCCATATTTAACCCACTCGTTTCTATCCTTTCCCTTAATATTCTGCCTTTGGCCGAAATTGTCGGGCACAAGGACTATTTACTGTCGGAAATGGCCCACCTGATGGCAGGGCAAACATTCAAGGTGATTATAGTCATGGATGCCACTCTGGTGCTATCAGGTGCGGTGCTGACGAGCTATGTGGGAGTAACCGGACTTGTCCATAGGATGGCCCTGGATCAAGTTCTGCCCCAGTTTTTCTTGAAAAGAAGCCGCAGAAACACCAGTCACCGCATCATAATCACTTTCTTTCTGCTCTGCTCTTCTATCCTTTTGGTGACCAAAGGAAGCCTGCTTTCACTGGCTGGCGTTTACACCATATCCTTTCTTGGGGTTATGACTATTTTCGGTATCGGCGATATCCTACTGAAAACCAGACGCAAAGAGTTGAAACGAACTTACCGCGCCGGTTGGATGACCATATTGGTGGCCATAACGGCGACCAGTTTAGGGATAGTTGGCAATGTCTTTATTGACCACCGGAATCTGCTCTACTTTATTGAGTATTTTATCCCCACTGTATTATTGGTTGTGCTCATGTATCTGCGCATTCCGATTTATAGAACCATATTGCAGGTACTGAATAATATTATGGGCAGGTTCTTGGTCTGGCGCACGATTATAATAGATAGGATAACCGGACTAACAGAACAGCGAGTGGTACTGTTTGCTAGAGGTGGAGACTTACGCCGCCTCCACACTGCTTTCAATTACATCGTAAATAACGAGTCAAGCCGCTCAGTGGTTATCTTCCATCTCTACCCGAATCCAGAGCAAAGTGAAGAGGAAGAAATCAAGCATAGCCTGGAGGCACTAGAGGAGATTTTCCCGAAGCTGAGAGTAAAGCTCGAAACGCGCGAGGGTAGATTTGGCCCGGAGATCATCAAGGCCGTTTCAGAAGAATTCGAAGTACCCACCAACAATATATTTATCGGCGCCCCTGAGGAGAAGCACGCCTTTTCAATCCAAGACCTTGGAGGAGTTCGGGTGATCTTCTAAGTTGAGACATAAACTCCCCTACTCAATCTCTTGATCTTTCCTTCTTTGCTCGCCCTGTAAATGATGGCTCTAATTTTGGTGTCAGCAAATCCCGTCTTTTTCTTCAACTTGGGAATGTCTACACCCTTCTTGTGACCTTTGATGACTTTCAAGACCTCCGCCGTCGCAGTCAATTTCTTTGTTTTTCTTGCTTTTGTCGATATCTTTTTCGGCTTGCGGGCAACAATCTTCTTTCTTACAGGAGCTCTCTTTTTGCGCTTGGGTTTGGCCTTTGGCTTTCGTGCTGCTCTTCTCTTGGGTTTTTTGACTTTTTTGGGCGGTTCTGGCTTGCCCACCTCACCGACGAGCTTTTCGATCTCCTCGGACAGACCTTTCAGGGCATTTGACATGAACGATAAAACTGCTGCCGAGTTCTTTGTGGCCGCGCCCCTCCCCGCATGAGTCCTCATTAGAAGTAACAGCAATTGCTCTGGAGTAGATTCATAGGTGGTAAATCTACCAGCGCAGGCCAGACATTTCCGACGGCGTCTGATGGCAGTTCCTTCCTTGGTTGGCCTGGAATCGATGACTCCGTTGTCAATCTTTCCGCAAAATGGACATTCCATGGTACTCCCTCCTAATCTAATGAATCTGTACTAGCACAACACCCCTCCCTTAGACGAGGAAGGTAGGGTGGGATGAACAAAGCCAAAATGCATTACTTGCTCTTGAGTCTCGCTGTTTTTGAAACAACTTCCCGCAACTTCAGTCTTCTAAAAAGAACGGAAAGAGTAATGCTCAATAGGGCAAATAAAATGAAAATAGCGCTCGGTGTTTGAAACTGCCGTCCCCTCGGCGAACCATAAGCAGCAGTGGTAATAAAACAATCACTTCCGCCGCCTCCGCCTCCGCCTCCGTTCACTGCTCCCCTTTCAGTGAGGAAAAACAGCCCTTCGCCGGCCGTACCTGCAAAAAGGGTCGTGGTGGTGGCCGGATCAATAACCAGACTAAGAACATTAGAGCCTGATATTGCACCACCGATGGGAGACCAGTTTGCGCCGCCATCCGTGCTTATGAATAAACTACCGAAGTCAGTACCGGCATAGATAATTTCGGTATCAACAGAGTCGATGGCAAGCGTTTGTACATTTAAATTTGTCAGGCCGTTATTTACTGCGATCCAGTCAGTACCTCCATTAGTGGTCTTGAACACACCACCCTCTTTGGTGCCAGCATAGACCGTAGTAGTAATGTCAGGATCAATCGCAAGTGCTTGCACGACGGCGTCATTGGGTAGGGTGCCGTTGTTCACCGCAGCCCAGCTGCCAGCACCATCTGTGCTCTTAAACACCCCGCCCCCATTAGTACCGGCGTAAATGTCACTGGTGGTTGTAGGATCAATTGCAAGAGCTTGTACATTGAGAGTAGTCAGGCCAGTAATCTCCTGAGCCCAGGTGCCAGCGCCGTTGGTAGTTTTATAAACTCCACCTATCGCGGTGCCAGCGTAGAGAATGCTTGTGTCACCGGGATCAATTGCTAGGGCTTGAACATTGGCGTCGGTGGGCAGGAATCCACCATTTGCTGTAAGCCAAGTGGAAGCGAAATTTGTGGTCTTTAAAACCCCTCTATCACTTGTGCCGGCATAGAGTATGGAGTTGTCCGTAGAATCTATAACCAGAGCTTGCACATTGTCATTTTGCATTCCCTGGTTTCTGGCAGAGAAGTTCTGGCCTCCGTCGGTGCTTCTGTAAACCGCCTGTGAATCCGTCCCAGCATAAATCGTATTGGTGCTACTTGGATCGATGACCAGGGCTTGCGTCCTGGACGCGGTGATATCGGTTCTACTGGCAGACCATTGGTCGGCGCTATTCGTGCTTTTGTAGACACCTTCTGGGCTCAATCCAGCATATATTGTAGCCGGAAAATTAAAGTCGATCAGCAACGCTTTCACATCAATGGGAACGTTGAGGGTGGCACCTGGCAAACCACTGTTTTTGAATGACCATGTGGCGCCACCGCCGCTATTGTCTGTTCTCAACACCCCGTCACTCCTCGTTCCAGCATATAGTGTGCTCGGCAAATCGGGGTTGATGGCCAACGCTTGAACATCAGCAGAGTTGGAAAGATCGCCATTGTTGATTGCAGTCCAGTTACTCCCATTATCGCTACTCCTAAACACTCCACCACCGGCTGTACCAGCAAAGAGTGTGTCGGGCGTATCAGGGTTGATTGCTATAGCCTGTATATCAAGATTGGTTAGGTCGTTTGGAGCTGTCCCGTTCACCGCAGTCCAACTGCCAGCCCCATCAGCGGTCCTGAACACCCCACCACCGTTGGTGCCTGCGAAAAGGACATTAGGCGAATTAGGGGGAGGGTTTATGGCCAAGGCCTGAACATCAAGTGTAGTTAAATTTGTGTTCGCGGTGGTCCAGTTAGTACCACCATCGGTTGTTTTTAAAACGCCACGGGTCTTCGTGCCAGCGTAAACTGTAGCGAGCGAGAGAGTATCGAAGACCAGGGCTTGTACGTTTGCGTCACTGGGTAGATCGCCTGTGTTTACCGCAAACCAGTTATTGCCGCGATCGTTGCTCCTGAATACACCTCCACCGTTGGTCCCAGCGTAAAGCGTAGTGTTTGGGTTATTATCGATAGCCAGAGCCTGTACATTTGGGTTGATCAAACCGTTGTTTACAGCAACCCAAGTAGAGCCGCCGTCCGTGCTCCTGTAAACTCCACCAAATTCAGTGCCGGCATAAAGTGTCGTATTGGACGCTGGATCAATAGCCAACGCCTGGATCGTTCCACCTTCTGGTCCAGGCCAGCTATTAGATATCGCAGCAGATGCAGGAGAGGACACAAAAAACAACAGAGTCGCAAAAGTAATCACATGAGCGAGCCACCGGGACATTATTCTCGTCATTTATCTCTCCATTCTTCCCGCATTCGATCCGCATAAAAATGGGCGGAATGTGCAATTTTGGCTCTATTATACAACCCTTAGACCCATCGAACTCTGACATATTCCAATGAAAATCGCCTACTTTATTTGACCAATAGAAGTAACTTGGTCACCCAATTCGTAAATGTCAATAGGGTGTTGTCATTATCATAACACTAT
>JASFGC010000272.1:0-5306 GCA_050123975.1 Syntrophobacterales bacterium
ACCGATTGTCTTCTTCGGAGAGGGGCACAAAAGGTTTACGCCATTGATGTGGGCTACGGTCAACTGGCCTGGCAGCTACGCCAAGATTCCCGGGTAGTGGTTTTGGAACGGTGTAATGTTCGTTACCTGAACCATGAGCAAGTTCCGGAGTCGGTTGATCTGGCAGTTATCGACACCTCCTTCATCTCCCTCAAGAAAGTTATTCCTAAGGTCCTCGAGTTCTTAAAAAGTAGTGGCCAGCTGCTGGCACTCATTAAACCCCAGTTTGAGGTCGGACGAAAGCAGGTGGGCAAGGGAGGAGTTGTGCGTGATCCCACGCTGCATCAGCAGGTGGTGGGAGAGTTGGAAGATTTCTGTCGAAGTCAGGGACTGGAGGTCGAGGGGGTTGCGGAGTCAAGCCTCCTGGGCCCCAAAGGAAACCGTGAGTTCTTCATCTACGCTGTAAAGTCCCAATAATGAAGATCCATCTTATATTTGTTGGTAAAACCCGCGAGCTCTATTTACGAGACGGTATCGAGGACTTCCTGGGGCGATTGCGCCGCTATGTGCAGGTGGAGGTAAAAACTGTCCGTTCTGAGCGCTTGACTCGAGAAAGTCAGGCAAAAAGGGTAATGGCCGCTGAAAGCGAGAAGGTGGCAGCCGCGATCCCCCGTGACGCTCACTTTGTAGTCCTGGATCGACAGGGAAAACAGATGAGCTCAGAGGAGCTGGCTCACTGGTGGCAAAAATTGGAGCAAGCTGGCTGCCGAAAATTATGCTTCGCAGTGGGAGGAGTTCTGGGATTTTCGAGTGAACTGCGGAGTCAGGCCCAAACCCTACTCGCCCTTTCCAAAATGACCTACACCCACGAAATGAGCAGGCTCATTCTCCTGGAACAGCTCTACAGGGCCTGCACGATCATGCGAGGGGAAAAGTACCACAAATAGCCAATTTATACGGCCTCCACCGTTTTTACTTCAGGCACCAATTGCTTGACGATGCGCTCTACACCCTGCTTAAGTGTCATCTGTGACATGGGACAACCGCTGCAGGCACCGGTGAGCCGCACTTTCACCACGCCGTTTTCTTCCACCTCAACGAGCTCGATGTCACCGCCGTCGCGTTGAAGAGCAGGCCGGATTTTGTCCAGAGCTTGTTCGATTTGTTCTTTCATCCTATCCTCCTATTGACAGAACCTGTCAGAATCTAAAGCACAACAAAACCATCAGGCTAAATCCCATTATATCGTTTAAAAGTTGCAATAATAAGATACCAAGACTCTGCTGCGCCTGTATATGCAAACGCACCAGGGAATATAACCACTCGTGGTAGAGAATGCAACCGCTTTCGATTTCGGAGTGCGGATTGCGGATTGGGGAATGAGAAGGGCATAGGGCATGGAGCATGGAGCATGGAGAGAAGCGACATGCGGACACGGACGATCCTCGAGGCGGAGATGAGAAGACAGAGGGCAGAAGACAAAAGACAGAAAATAGCCTATAACGTATATGGTATAACCTATGACCTATAACCTATGACCTATAACGCATAACACATACAGCTTAAACTGTTCCCGTTCACCATTTACTGTTCACGAATGAAACGATTTGACGAATGAACGAATTTTCTCATCGACTCCCGGCTACTGGGTTCTTTGCTTGCCTATTGCGGCACGCACTTTGCTTCCTGGACAGCACGACATCATGGATACACTGTGAGGGATAATATGAAAGAAGGGATCATCCGCAAGATCAAGGAATTAGAGGCCGTAGTCGGAATTGTGGGGCTGGGTTATGTAGGTCTTCCCCTAATGTTACGCTTTACAGAGGTGGGGTTTCCTGCTCTGGGCTTTGACATCGATGAAGCCAAAGTGGCCAAGCTCAAAAATGGAGAGAGCTATATTGGCCATATCCCATCGGCAGCTATTGCTGAGAAGCGAGATCAGGAGGTGCAGCTAGAAAAAGGAAAGACCGTGCCTCTTCTTGATGCCACCAGTGACTACAGTCGGGCCTCTGAAGCAGACGTCCTGATTCTCTGTGTGCCAACCCCGCTCAACAGGCATCGTGAGCCGGATCTGTCATATGTGCGCCGCACCATCGAGTCATTGCAACCGTATATACGGCAGGGACAGCTGATTAGCCTGGAGAGCACAACCTATCCGGGCACCACCGAAGAGGAACTTCGGTCCAGAATTGAGAAGTCCGGTTTTGTAGTCGGTAAGGACGTTTTCTTGGTCTACTCACCGGAGCGAGAGGATCCTGGAAATCCCATTTACCGTACCGAGAACATCCCTAAGGTTTGTGGCGGCTCAACTAAAGCGTGTTTGGAGGTGGGCCAGGTTCTTTACCAAATGGTGGTGGGGCAGGTTGTGCCGCTGTCTTCTACCCGGGCAGCTGAATTAACCAAACTACTAGAAAATATCTACCGGGCAGTGAACATCGGGCTGGTAAACGAGCTCAAAATAGTGGCAGATCGGATGGGAATCGACATTCGGGAGGTCATTGATGCGGCTGCCACCAAACCGTTCGGATTTACGCCATTCTATCCAGGTCCGGGTTTGGGAGGACACTGCATTCCCATTGACCCTTTTTACCTGACTTGGAAGGCCAGAGAATACGGGATTAACACGCGCTTCATAGAACTTGCCGGTGAAGTGAATACGGCCATGCCCCAGTGGGTGGTGGGGAAGGTGATAGATGCCCTAAATGAAAAGGGTCAGTCGCTCAAGGGGGCGAAGATACTGGTGTTGGGCTTGGCCTACAAGAAGAATGTTGATGATCCTCGGGAGTCGCCGGCCATGGAGATTATGGAAATCCTCAGGAGCAAAGGAGTGGACCTCTCCTACAGTGATCCACACGTTCCGGTATTCCCCCCTATGCGTCGACACCAATTTGATTTGCACTCTGTGGAGCTAACTCCGGAAACGCTGCAACATGCTGATTGTGTGCTGTTGATTACCGATCACGATGGTTTTCCTTATGACCTCATTGCCGCCCACGCCTCCCTTATAGTGGACACCCGCGGTGTCTACCGTGGCGATGAACCCAATGTGGTCAAGGCGTAAATAGTCCGGGCGAAGCCTTCGGTGCTGTGGAGGCCGAGTGTCGAGGGGCTTTCTTTTTTCTCTTGCCTTGTGGTATGGTAGACGCTTGATTGCCAAGTAGTTTCAAGCCCTACCAAAGACGGTATTGCCTGGATGTTGGCGAACAAGAAGTGGGAGGTTCAAGGTGTCCAAAGGTAAAGAAATCCATGTTCGTTGCATGCGTTGTCAAACACTGGTTCCTTCGTCTATTCATTTCAAAGGTAAGAAGAGTTTTGATATGGAGGCCTTCGTTAAGAATCGGCCTTCATGCCCCAGATGCGGAGATATGACGAGTTACGATAAAAAAAATATATGTATCCCTGACGAAAGTGGGGAATTCGTTTGTATCGACATCGAATGAGAACAGACCATCTCAGAGCTACATCGGTATCCTCAACGGTTCCGGTGGAGAGAAAGACTGAAGCATAGACTGGAGAAAGGAAGAGGCGGAGAAGTTGTTTCGCCAAGAGAAAATATGGGTATTGAAAGACGACTCCATCCCAGAATCCTCGTTAAGTGGCCCGCTGTAGTAGAAACTCCTCATGGTCCAGTAGAGGGAGAGACAAAGGACATTAGTGTAGATGGTGTATTCATCTTCTGCGCCAAAGAGCCTGAGAATGGAGAAAACTTCCCTATTCTTCTCAAGCCTTCCGAGCAGCGAACCATTTCTGTTGTTGGCGCAAAGATTTGGTCAGGCAGCTTTACCATTGACAATAAAGAAGTATTCGGTATGGGTTTGCAGTTCATCGAAATATCAATTGAAGACCGAGACTACATTGCTGCCTTAGTCGAAAAAGAGCAGTAACGAGTAACCATCTGGATCCTGACGAAATCAGCACAGTCCACGTCTCCTTACCGGTACATACCCGAAGTGGAAACTCACCGCGTTTCACCGACCGACAAAATGTGTCCCGCACTGACCAAACTGCTGAAGCGTTTCCACCAAGTCAATATTTTGTGTAAAGGTAAATGTCAGCAACAAGGTGGATAGACTCTGTCACCTCTTTTGCTGGCGAGCCAAAGCACTCCTCAAGCCGTGCTTTGCCTTGACATGGAAGGACTCGTTAACCTAATATGCAAGCCGTTCTATTATTGTGTTTCCGCTCATCTAAGAGGTCATCAATCTGGTTTAGTGTAGTGTTATTAAGGACCTATGATACTGCCTTGAGCGCCTCTTTCGCCGTTTAAGCGATAAGGCGTCTGTTGGGAGTATGGTTTGCCGCCCTCCAAGCTACAGCGATTCAAGGAGTTTTCTGAGTATCTCAACGTGGCAGAGGTCGAATACCGCCGGGATTCACAGTTGCAGGAAGCGGAATTCGATTCTCTCGAGAAGTGGTACGCGCATGTGGATGATGGCCGGCGACGCTTTATCCCGTTCCTTCGAGGCCAATGTGGCGTGAAATTTTCAGGCCGTGTGCTGGAGCTCGCCGCCGGTAGCGGCTGGATGTCGGCAGAAATGAGCCGCATGCCAGAGGTTACCGAGGTGTTCACACTTGATGCGTCAGAAACACTGTTGCAAGAGATCACGCCTAACATTTTTCTCTATCTTAAGGCGCAGGAAGACAAGATCACGCGCGTGGTAGGGGACTTTCATCGCCTAGAATTCGAAGACGAGAGCTTCGACTTGGTAACGGTAGACGCAGGTTTGCATCATGCCGTCAGCCTTGACGCGGTCCTAGCCGAGGTTTTCCGAGTGCTAAAGCCGGGCGGGGAGCACGTTGCCATACGTGAGATGATAACACCGCCGCTGTGGTTCAAGCGGACGAGTTCGACACGGAGGCGGCTGATTGCGGCGGGTGTTACGGAGAACATGTATCCGATGAGGGAATGGCGCGCCGCATTCGAGAAAGCGGGGTTCAGCTTCAGGGCGCGCCGCGTGAACCTGAAGACCAACTGGCTTGCACGCTTGAATGAGTGGCTGTTCAACGGAGTCTTCCACTGCCGCTATGTACTACTGGGTACCAAGCAGGAAGGCGGGCCGGTCTCGTAGCGCTGCCCCAGCGCGGCGAGGCGGGTCCGTTCTTGTCATAAAAACGTGCCCCTCTTTACTGTTCTCTGTCAGTCTACTGAGAGTTCTCATAGCATAACATAATCTAAACTTTTCCTTTTGAATATCGACCACACTATCCAGACTTGACAATCCTTCTTACACTCCATGCTGCCTGCCTGAGCAAAATGGTGGTTTTACGGATTGACATGATCAACAGGTTTACCCTAACCTGAAACCACGCTGCATTTCCCGCAC
>JASFGC010000273.1:0-5288 GCA_050123975.1 Syntrophobacterales bacterium
AAGAATGAGAGATGCCTCAGATTAAGCAGCAACCCAAAGACGAACCCCGGGAAGACCGCTCTTCACCTAGTGATGCAAACTTTCCCATATTTCTATTGGGTACCGGTAGATGCGGGAGCACGCTTCTACAAAAAATTTTGAATAGTGTTGAAAATATCATGATTTATGGGGAGCATGGCGGTTTTTTGAAAGATGTAGCGAAAGCTTATTTTCTCAATCTTGAAGACAAGATGATCGAAAAGTACATAATGAGTCAAAATGTTGCCGGAAAGGATCCACATTCTGTTTTTGAGACCTTGAAGAATCCACAACTATGGAGTGCTTGGACGAATTGGTACAACCAAGAAACCGTAAAAAACAATTTTCGAGATTTTATCGAGTCTTTTTTTAATCCTGGTTCCTTAAAGCAAAAGGTGCATTGGGGATTTAAGGAAATACGGTATGGACTGAATGATCGCGTGCCGGAAATGCTTGCTGATCTTTATCCGAATGGAAGATTTGTTTTTATTGTTCGTCATCCCGTTGATGTCATTGCCAGCAAGATATCGGCCCGGGCAAGTAAAGGCATAGAGGCAGACTCCCACACCTGGGTGGTACAAAATACTTCTTTCTTCAATTTTAGTAGCGAAAATTCAGCGAGAGGCAAAATTGTCCGCTATGAGGAGCTCATTAATAATAATAGTAAAGAGTTAACCCAACTGTTCGACTGGTTGGGCTTTTCGTTTTCGGATAGGCAAAAAAATATAATTGAGACAACAAGACCACGGTACAAAGGAAGACCTCGGCCAGCGGAGTTAACCGCTGATGAGGTACATAGTATTAAGAAAATAACCCAAGAGATGAGAGACGAGCTGGGCTACTCATAAGTTTCGTAGAATTGTAGTGGCCCTGATCAAACAAACAGGGTGGCAGCCTCTCGCATCAATTTTCCGATTGGTAAGTTACGGGGACACGAACTTTCAGCCGCGCTGAAGTCCAATTGAGTCAAAAGCTTTTTGCTCTGCGTCGGCAGAGAATCAAAGGTGGAACGTGCCAAGCCGAAATCCTGGTAGGAATGGACATACATCAGGCAGCGCATGACATCACTGATCGGAACCCTTTCGGCAAGCACTTCTGAACAGAGACGCTCGCAGCCGGCGCAATAGTCGCCGCTGGTTTGCTCAGCGTATTGGGCCAGCAAGACATGATCTGACTGTGAAAGGTGGGTTTGGTCCAAGGCTGCCACTGCATTGGCGGCCATGATGGTGAGATTGGGCATTTGCGAACAGATGCTGGCGATACGCTTATCTTGCCAGACAGCCATGAGCTTTGCCTGATTGTCTGAAAATCCTTTCTGCATAAAGCGGCCTGCCATTTTAATCTCAGACTCACTGTCGCTTTTCACCGGGCCGCCGCCCTGGGTCTTCATGGCCGTTAGACCGATACCAGCTCGGTAACAAGCCTCAACAGCCTCTTTCATGCGAGGCTCGTGCATCAGGCGGTAGTTGTAGGTAAACATAATGCCGTCGATCCATGGAAGCTTGGCTGCTCCCTCCAGGCACTCTTCCATGTTGGAATGGGTGCTGAAGCCGAATAACTTTATCTTTCCGGCCTTTTTCATGGTTTCACCCCAGGATTTCAGGCCGGGTTCCATCTCACTGATGGAGCGGATTCCATGGACAAAAAATAAATCCACGTAATCGGTGTGCAGCCTTTTGAGACTCTCCTCCAGTCTGGAGGTAAAATCTCCACTTCTTCTCGGGGAAAGTTTCGTTACCAGAAATACCTGCTTACGAGTATGGGGATTGCGGGCGAACCAGCGACCGATGCCCTCTTCGCTGCGACCCCTGCCGTAAAACTCCGCTGTATCCCAGTAGTTGATCCCCCAATCAAGAGCCTTTGCGAGCATCAACCGATTGTTCAGAATGTCGAACATCCCGCCCAGTGAAAGGGTGGAGACCATTATACCCGATCTTCCGAAGGCTCTGCGGGGCATGGGCTCCTTGGGAACGGTGATTTGGGCCAAGGTCTGGTGGGGTTGCAAGAACGAGGAGCCACCCACTGTGGCCCCCAATCCTATGGCTGCAGCTCTTTTGAAGAAGTCACGGCGACTGGGTTTTCCACTTTTATCCCCATTGAATGACATGCTCTATACCTCCTTACTTAGTCTTGGCGGTAGGCTTTAGCCAGCGACCCGCGCTCAAGTCGAAGACAGGTTGGAATTTATATCTGTTTACGATAGCGTCCTCGGGGGACTGTAAGCTGATTTCACCTTTCTCTATCAGGAAACGAAGCTCAGCTTTGATCTTGAGGCCTTGGTTGATGGCGCGCTCAAACTCACTACGGGTTTTTCCATAGTAACCCTCAGCCTTTCTCCCATGATACGCCCGCCTGGCATCGAACCACGCTTGTGCGCTTTCATGGGGCAGCACCACAAAAACCCAATATTCTGTACGCTGTGGTGAAACAGCCTCCAGATACAAGGAATATTCCGGGTTCTTTCCCTCTGCGGAGGCAACCTCAAGTCGTTTTAATTCCAGATCCTCGATCAACCATGTGGTTGTGCCGTCAAGAATCTTAACGAAATCCTGCACTGTTCCAAAAATGTAACCTGGATTTTTCTCTCGGGCAATGAAGTACCCCTCCAAAAACCAGACGGGGGGAGCATAGGGTAGGAGGCCGTTCTTTTCCCTGAAACTTTGGGTGGACTCTGCCGCAACAACCAAGGGAGTCAGTATCAGGCTAATCATCATCAGCAAAAACCATCTTTTCAGCATAATCGTATCTCTTTCTTTCTCAAATTGTTCAATATCGCCATTAGATCAATCTCTGGCGAGCGGCCCAGACTGCTGCCTGAGTCCGGTCATTCACCCCTAATTTGTTGAAGATGTGATCCACGTGGCTCTTTACGGTGTGATTACTGATAGAGAGTATGTCAGAAATCTCAGGGTTGGTGAAGCCCTCTGCCACAAGGCGAAGCACCTCGAGTTCTCGCCCAGTAAGGCTCACCCGGATACCATCATTTTCACCTACCACGCCTCTCTGTTCACTTGCTTGCCGTATCATAGCAACGGTTTTTTCAAGATCCTCAATTCGTTTCTTCTGTCTCTCGAGGTCCAACTGGCTCTGCGTGGTATTTACTTCTATTTCAACTGTAGATATCAGTTCTCCATTCTCATCGTATACCGGGTAGGAAGCACTTTCCCTTAATGGTTTGGCGAGCGTAGGACATTGTCCGGGGACAACTTCTCTCCTACTCAGGGCAGCAGCAAAGGCCATGCAGGTGGGGAGGCCACATTCCTGACAGTTTGTGCGGGGTAAGAGTTTGAAGATTTCTAAGACAGATTGGTGCTTGTATTTTTTGTAATCTGGCCTGAGGGAATCTTTGCTGGAAAATAGGTCGTTGAGGAAGTCAATTAAATGACTTATGAATTCCAGGGCTTGATTGCGATCCTCAAAAGCGCCTGCGGCTACTTTGTCTCCATAGAGTGAGCAGTGAAAACCTCCAAGAGGAAAAGCAATGTAGTGGGGCTTCTCATAGTACGTGGCGCCTTCGACTGCTGCATTAATGTATGGAAAGAGTTCAGAAACATCAGTATCCAGTCTGAAATGCGCGTTCCATGTGGAACCCCCGAGCCTTATGATCGGGTCCGGTGTGTCTAATGAGAAATCTGAATACCCTTGCACCAACATTTGATCTCTTTTCTTCTACGAATAGATCTCTATTGCTTTTAGATTTTCCCAGGTCTGTTCCGAGTACCAGATGTCGACGAATTCTAGGATGGCATCATTTTCGCGCTTGATCATCTGTTCAGCAACGGGTTGGCGCAAAAGGAGTTTTATGCTTCTAAAGGCGGAACTGTCTTTTTGGGCAAGTTCCTGGGCGATCTTTCTGGCGTCTTCCGCCAAGGAATCCTCAGTGGAGACCTGATCAACTAATCCCAGCTGAAAAGCTTCTTCAGCAGAATACATGGCTCCACTATACACTATTGCCTGAGCATTCCTAGATCCCGCACAATACTTTAACATTTCCAAAGCTCCAGCAGGGACCGGTGCACCAAAGGTTATCTCGTTCAACGAGATTCTTGCTTTTCCGGTGACCATCAGGCGGAAGTCACATGCTGTGGCCAACATACAACCCCCGGCTATGGTGTGACCGTTGAGTGCGGCAACTATCGGTTTTGGAAACAAAAATAAATAGGTGTAAAAGTTGGTAAATTTCTCTAAAAATCGAATGAAGTCACTTTTCGAGTAGTTTAGAAATTCAGGAACGTCGAAGCCAAAAGAAAAGAATTTTCCTGATCCAGTCAAAATAACTGAGGTAATATTCTCGTCTTTTTCCAGTTCCTGAAGCGAGTTTTGGAGCTTTTCTACCATGGGTTCATTCAAAGCATTAACCTTACCTCTCTGTAGAGAGACGATTGCAATTCCGTCATTTTTTGTTGAGAAGACAGTATTCATGAGAGTTACCCCCCAAATCGCCAGATGGTTTCTGTCTGATAATTGATGCGCGGTGACTTCAGCGGTGGAACGACAATGTAATATGTCAGATATGCCTGCCGTAATGCCATAAATAGACCGGTATTTCCATTGTCCGAAGAACTGCCATTAGATATTTCAATCTCATAGTCTTGTCTCTGATGTATTAAGAAAGGATATGCGGGAGCTGGACATTACGTCAATCTCTTTCGAGTCAATGTCCTAGCTCCTGCATATTTGCGAGCAGGTTGGAGGCATCTACACCGGTATAAACGAGGATGGTCTCTTGGAGCCCGGCGACGACAGCAGAAGCGTAAGCAGGGGCAGTGGCCGAGGGTTTATCTACTCATAGTAGCCCGCACCCACGATGACGTTCTTTCCTGGGACTTTGAGAAAATACGTTGTCTTGGGCCGGGCCTTCTCCTCCCCACGCCTGAGGTAGTCATAGGTAATCCATCCTGAACCCATAGCGTTGCCGACTTTGACCATCTCCTGAAAAATGACTCTGCCATCGGCGCTCCGGTAGTTCTTCGCGTCCCAACCGACGATACTAGGTACCCGATGAGCAAGTATCTTGAAATCCTCCACACTAAAGCAAAACACGTAGGAATCTTTCCATATGAAGAGGCCATTCGGATCATTCATCTGCTTTAGCGCTGCATCCAGTCCAGTCTTCTGAATCAATTCTGCTGCCTCTTTACATTTGGCTACGCATTCCTCTTTTGTGGCTTTTCCAGGATCAGAAGCAAAACCCGAATTCGCCCAACCCAAGACAAGCCAAAATATTATTATTACTGCAAAAATCGAGTTAACCACCAAAAATAACTTCC
>JASFGC010000274.1:0-5284 GCA_050123975.1 Syntrophobacterales bacterium
TCTGGCTTACCCAATCAGTCGCAGTATGCATAAAGATATTTTGGCGGCAATTGTCGAGAAGCGTTCAGGAAAGTCGGTTGAAGACCCTCTCCGTCCAGGTCGAATACTCACATAACGGCTGGTGGGAGAAGCTTACGTCACAGGAGAAATGAATGGAGTATTTATGGTCCATTTTGGCCACGAATCTCATCGCAGTAATGATGATGATGTTCGCAGTCTGGCTCCTGAGTCTCATCAAACGGGATGCAAGCATCGTGGACGTTTTCTGGGGCCTGGGGTTCGTTGTCGTTGCCTGGCTCACCTTTCTCCGGGCAGACGGGTACCTGGGTCGAAAAATTCTAATCACCGTGCTCACCACGCTCTGGGGACTCCGTTTAGCGCTCTACATCTTCATCCGCAATTGGGGCCACGGTGAGGATCGTCGCTACCAAGCCTGGAGAGCCCAATACGGCGTTCGTTTCTGGTGGGTAAGTTTGTTTACCGTGTTCGGGCTGCAAGGAGTCCTTTTATGGATAATCTCCCTCACCTTGCAGATTGGGCAAATTCCAGCAATTCCTGCGAGGTTAGTGGTGCTTGATTATTTGGGGGTGATCTTGTGGGCTGTTGGTTTCCTCTTCGAGGCGGTTGCCGATTGGCAACTGTACCGCTTCAAGGCTGACCCAGGAAACAAAGGCAGGGTAATGAACAGGGGGCTGTGGGCCTATAGCCGACACCCCAATTATTTTGGTGAATCTCTGGTTTGGTGGGGACTGTTTCTTATTACTTTGGCCGTACCAGGAGGCGGTTGGGTGGTGATCAGCCCGCTGCTCATAACGTTTCTCCTGCTGAAAGTCTCTGGCGTCACTCTGTTGGAAAAGACAATTGTAGATAGTCGTCCCGAATATGCAGAGTACATCAAGAGCACGAGCAGTTTCATTCCATGGTTTCCGAGAAAGGAGAAGCCATGAGACTTGCCATTGAACTGGCAGAGCGCGGCCTCCTTCCAGACAGCCTTATCCGCTGGGGCATCCGTGAATTGGACAAGAAAAGATTGCGGTTGGAAGATCTGGGCGATCATGGAAAGCAGCGCCAGGCCTTGGAAAGATTCGTTGAGGAACTGAAGAAAAGTCCTGTTGCCGTGCAGATACACAAACCCAAGGAACAACATTACGAACTGCCACCAGCCTTTTTTGAAAAAATCTTGGGCAAATGGATGAAATACAGCAGTTGTTATTGGCCCCAGGGAGTTGACTCACTTGACAAGGCAGAAGAGGCAATGTTGGAGTTGACCTGTGAGCGGGCCCAGCTTGAAGATGGCATGGAAATCCTGGAGCTCGGCAGCGGCTGGGGCTCTCTTTCTCGGTGGATGGCAGAGCAATACCCAAACAGCCGAGTGGTAACGGTGTCTAATTCCAGGCCGCAGAGGGAGTTCATCAAGTCGAGGTGCGCAGCCTTGAAACTCGATAATGTAGAAGTGATAAGCGCTGATATGAATGATTTCCACATTGATCAAACCTTCCACAGAGTTGTATCAGTTGAAATGTTTGAACACATGCGCAACTGGGAAAGACTCCTGGCCCGCATAGCCACCTGGCTCAAGCCGGGAGGGAAGCTCTTTCTCCACATCTTCACCCACAGAAAATTCGCCTATCTTTTCGAAGATGAGGGAGATGACAACTGGCTAGGACGCCACTTCTTTACTGCCGGGCTGATGGCCTCCCATGAGCTCTTATTGCATTTCCAAAAAGATCTTATTGTGGAAGATGACTGGCGGGTGAACGGCGTGCACTACAAGAAAACGGCCGACGCTTGGCTGAGCAACCTGGATAGAAGACGTCAGCATATCTTGCCCATATTGGTAGAAACCTACGGACAGGGCCAGGCCGAACGCTGGCTCCAGCGCTGGCGCATTTTCTTTCTTGCCTGCTCGGAACTGTGGGGCTATAGAAACGGCGAGGAATGGTTGGTATCGCATTACCGACTGACGAGATAAAAAGGGGGGAGGCCCTCAACAGTCCACAAAGCTTTGTCGTAATAACCAATCAGAGAGAGTAAGCTGTCAGGTGTCAGGTGTCAGGTGTCAGGAAAACGAAGAATTAAAGGTAAAAGCTGAAACCTGAACACTGAAACCTGAAACCTCTTTAAAGGAAGCGCGTGGCAACGAGAAACCCCCCGGCTGAAACAAGGCCGCACAGAACCATTCCCCAGAGGATATCAACCACCACAATTTTCACCGGCCAATCTTTGAGGGTGGCCAGATTGGTGAGATCATAGGTGGCGTAGGTGAACAGACCGTATAGTACACCCAGGATCACAGTGCGGGCCAGGGAAGCGCAGCTGATGCCCGGCAGGATGGCGAAAATCAGTATTCCAAGGATGTAGAGGGAGTAGAAAATGCTCGCAGCGGTCCAATTCACCCGCTCTCTGAAAAAGCGGCCTAAGTGTTTATGGTAAAAATTCTTGGCAATTACACCCAACCAGAGGATGTCAATGGCGAAGAAGATAAGAGCAGTTACCACGTAGAGCAGAACTAGTTTTGCTGCAACCATTTGCTACCCTTTCCCTTTTGGTGTTTAAGCCCGGATATTTCATGAATTACTTGCTGCGACCACGGATATGGCCGTCCTTCCAGGCGTCCTCGGATGTCGGTCCCTGCGACGTACCGATCAGGTACGGAAACCAACACCCTGCGGTTGCCCGGTGGCACGCCCATCTAATTCGCGCTCGCTCCGCTCCGCTCAGTCCCGCAAGCGGGTTCCCAATTTCGTGGTCTCGCGACAGCAATTCATAAAATATCCGGGCTAGCAGTGTCATTCCGAGCGAGGCGAAGAATCTCTTTTGAGCCCTTTAACCAAGAGATTCTTCGTCGCCGCGCCCATCGGCAGGACTCCTCAGAATGACGTTCGAAAACGAGGTTTCCAGATACATATAAGCTAACTTTTATAAGAATAGGTTATGATAACTTTCTTATGCTTCCCTGAATTGTCTTCGAGGTTGGAAACGCCCTCATAGCGCAGGAGATGGCGAGTTCTTAAATCATATTCAACATCAATATGGGGTGCGAACAGCCTCAAAAGCCAATTGTCAATTTCAAGCCGGATATACAGGGTGTTACCATCGACCTTGCGTTTGCGAATTCTAAACTCGTACTGATCCAGCCGTGATGGCAAGACGAGCCGTATATGGATAACTTCCCCTTGGGCTATGCGCTCGAGATTGTGAACAATAAACTGATGAAAACCTTGACCGACTATTTGGTCCTTTTCTTTTGCAAGGTACACTTCTTCAACATCATCTTCGGGGCTTTTCTTTCGAAAGAGCAAAATCTTATCCCCTGACACTTTTGCACCGTCTTGGTATTGGGCCCGGATATCTCTGAAATCGTAGCTTCCGAACTGGGGACCGAAAGAATATTCTGAAGTTAACTCTCCGATTTTCTTATTATTGCCATCGTAATAAATGGTTTGGCTTTCACCGACTTTGCCATTTTCGTATTTGACCGTGTGATACTCAACATACTCCACGATACCTTGTGCATTGACTGCTTTTCCTACAAATGTTTCGCCATGTGCTTTGGCTCTAGGCCAACTTAGATTCACGGCTAAAAAGAAAAACAGCGCCAGATAAATCCGGGTAGATTTTTTTCGAAATCCGCTAAAGCTCATGAAGTACTTAAGTAATTCCATATTTTTGACTCTCCAACGCGATCACGTTTATTGACAGAAATCGAGTTAGAAGATAAGTCTTGGAATCTCGATGTCAAATAGGAAGCTAAAAAAGGCGGGAAAGGCGAGAAAGGTGAGAGTGGTGAGAGTGGTATTGAACTCCCATTTTACTATCTAATTATTAATATAGTTTCTTTCCTGTTCGAAACGATTTTTCAATCAGAGGATAAAATTCCTAAAAAACAAAGCGAGCATGGAGTTATGGAAATGGAGAGAACGATTCTAAATAGTCTGAGAGTGCTTTTTGCCCTTATTTTTCTCGGCATGCTTTCCGTAATAATTATTGCAAGCATAGACCAGAGCATGTTCGAAGCCGTAGGCAACATCTGGCCCAATTGGTGGTTCAAGGCCACCCTGGCGGATGCTTACTTCGGCTTCCTTACCTTCTTCGTGTGGGTGGCATATAAAGAACTCCGTCTGTGGCGGAAACTGGTCTGGTTTGCCTCAATCATGCTGCTGGGGAATGTTGCCACTTCAGCATACATGCTCCTTGAACTCTTTAAACTCAAAGAAGGCGACACCCTGGAAACCTTGCTTACCAGACGCCACGGTTAGTGGTCTGAGGATTCCTGAATGGGAGTCTTAAAACCTGTTGGTACTCTCATCTTGCATTATCTGTTCGATCGTTTTATATAAGAACCTAGTTTTCCGGAGATCAGTACTGAAAGAGAAAATGTGCACCTTACAGGATCACGGTGCACATATCCAACCTTAGCTCGTTGATGATTCTCGTTATTCACGTATATTCTGATTTGGTCAAACCTTGATGGGGTGAGGTATAAGCTGATGCGTCCAGCCAAACTCTTACTTACCACCATATTCGGACCGTACGGCATAAAGAACAAATATGCTGAAGGCCTGGGTATGCAAATGGAGCTGTTCAACAACCAAATTACTCGAGAACAGGGAGTACATTCGCCGCGGACAAACTTTTTCACCTTTCCCCTCTATTTCCTGGCAGAAAACTTATCCTCCGTTCCCACAACAGTGCTGGACTTTCCCACTTGGAGAGCTTTTGTGCGCGAACTCAAGAAAGGATACACCCATGTGGGTATTTCCTTTATCCAGCAGAATGTCCTCAAAGCAAAGCGAATGGCTGAGTATCTGCGCAAACACTACCCGGAAACAAAGATCATAGTGGGAGGCTATGGCACTATGCTCCCGGACCTGGAAGATATTGTTCCTTGCGATGAAATTTGCCAAGGGGAGGGAGTAAGCTGGCTTCGAGAATACTTCGGCGAAAACCCTGATGCACCGATTAAGCATCCCATCCTGCACGGTGTTTCCCAGAAGTACCTCTACGGTTTTAGAGACGTCATCGATGATAGCGGCATGATCTTTCCGGGACTCGGCTGCACCAACGGTTGCTTTTTCTGCTCTACCTCAAACAAATTCAACAATTCTTACATCCCCTTTTTGCCCACCGGGGAATCAGTTTTTGCAGTCTGCGAAGAGGGGCGAGAAAAGTTGGGCGTCGACGGCTTCGCCATCATTGATGAGAACTTTCTCAAGATGCCCGATAGGGCTCGGGATTTGCTGGCGAAAATGGAACACCAGCGCCAGCCCTACTCCTTTGCAGT
>JASFGC010000275.1:0-5258 GCA_050123975.1 Syntrophobacterales bacterium
GATTGCAGGAATATGTTTTGGCCCACGTGTCCAGCCTCGATGTGGGTGTAGGTGACACCGCGGGGACCATATTTCATACTGCTACGGCTGTACTCTCCTGTTATGACCACCATGAAAGGAGCTTTAGCCATCCACATCTGGTGCAAAGCGTGCCTGGCCACCTCAGCCCTCAGGTCTCCTTGCTTGAGCAGTTCTACAGCATGATTTTCAGGACGAAAATGATAGATACCTGGGGTCAAGGTCTCTACACCTCCTTGGCCAACTACCCCGTAAATATCAAGGGGATAAAGCGCCCCAGCAGACGGAGCCGTTTTCAGAAAAGATCCATATTTTTGAGCGGTTACCCCATAAGCACCCCACAATATTTGTGAGAATTGTTTCAGGGTTAAAGGGCGGGATTGAAAAGAGCGATGGGTGCGTCTTGCCTTGAGAGCTCCTTCTACAGAAACAGTTCCTTTATGAGAAGGAGAGGGCAGGGCGATCTCTGCCGCTATTGTGTCAGAGCTTAAAAATGAGATAAGAATAGCCAGACCTAAGGTTGTGACTATTAACAGTGGTTTTTTCATGGCAAACATGATCTTGTCCTCGGGTTACGTATTCGAAGAGACTTTGCACGAAAATCCTTATACCATTAGAGTACTCACTGACACAAATCACGTTGGGCATAGAGCATGGAGCATAGAGCATAGAGTAAAAACAATGCAAAAGAATAAGGACTTAGTAATTGCTTATCTCTTCTCCATGCCCCTAGCTCCATGCTCCATGCCAAAATCCGTTGAGATTAGAGACTGGTTAGTGTATGCAATAAGAACAAGAGCAGGGTAGGAAGGAGAGGCACATGGAAATTAAGAAGGTCTGCGTTCTGGGTGCAGGAATAATGGGTTCAGGCATCGCGCAAGTGGTGGCCGCTGCAGGTTTTGAAGTAACCATGCGCGACATTGAAGATAGTTTTGTTGAAAAAGGTCTGGCAACAATCAAGTTTCATCTCGACCGTGCCGTGGAGAAGGAAAAGATAGAGGCTGATGCTGCAACAGAAATAATGGCCCGCATCGAAGGGACAACGGACATTAGTGAAGCGGTGGCCGGAGCTGACTTTATAATTGAAGCGGTGGTTGAAGATATGAGAGTGAAAAAGGAGCTTTTCACAGAGCTTGATGCCATCTGTAAGCCTGAGACCATTTTGGCCTCAAATACCTCAGGTCTATCCATAACAGAAATAGGCTCCGTGACCGGTCGGCCGGACAAGGTTGTTGGCGTTCACTTTTTCAACCCCGCGCCCGTGATGCAGTTGGTGGAGCTGATCCGCGGTTTTGTGACCTCTGATGTCACCTTTGCGGTCACCAAGGCTTTCGTGGAGCAGTTAGGAAAAACACCCATTGAAGTAAAGGAGTCTCCAGGTTTTGCGGTGAATCGTATTCTCTGCCCCATGATAAACGAGGCCATTTTTGTCTATTCCGAATCCGTCGCTTCCGCTGAAGATATAGACCAGGCCATGGTCCTGGGAGCAAATCATCCAATCGGTCCTTTGGCGCTTGCTGATCTTGTGGGTCTCGACACGCTCCTAGCAGTGTTGGAGGGGTTACATCAAGAGCTGGGTGAGGACAAGTACCGACCGGCGCCATTGTTGAGAAAGATGGTTCGTGCCGGTCACCTTGGGCGGAAAGCTGGCAAGGGCTTCTACCATTACAACATCTAACATTTCACATTTCACATTGCGCAACCATCATTGCTAAATGAGAAATGCCAGATGAGAAATGATAAATGACGAACGATCGAAGGGAGTGAGAACATGCAATATGAACTGACTGAAGAACAACGCATGCTGCAGGACATGGTGAGGCGCTTAGCCAAAGAGAGAGTAGAACCGGGGGCGACTCGACGTGATGCTGAAGGCGAATTTGACTGGGAAATGGTGGACTTGATGCGGGAGAATGGTCTCTATGGGATTGATTTTCCTGAGGCCTACGGTGGTTCCGGGGCGGGTATGCTCGCCCTGGCCATTGCTGTTGAGGAATTGTCCAAAGTAGATGCGGCCTGCGGGCTTCTAGTCGCTGATCATGAGCTGGGGAGTTTGCCTATCATGCTGGCAGGCAACGAGGAGCAAAAACAACGGTTCTTGCCAAAGCTTGCAACTGGTGAACACCTGGCTGCCTTTGCCCTGACTGAGCCGGCTGCCGGCTCAGATGTTGCCCGGCTCAGGTGTCGAGCTGAAAAAGATGGTGATTCCTACATTCTGAACGGTACAAAGAATTTCATTACCAATGGTGGGGTGGCAGATATCATAACGGTCTACGCCATCACTGATCTGGAAGGAAAGGCCCACAAGAATGCCGCTGTTTTCGTTGTGGAAAAAGACACGCCCGGTTTCTCTGTGGGCAAGAAAGAAGACAAGTTGGGTATTCGCTGGTCCGATACGGTTGAGCTTATTTTCGAAGACTGCCGAGTGCCCGCTGAAAACCTTCTCGGCCAGGATAAAGAAGGTTTCCACGTTATGATGAAGACTCTTGATTTTTCGCGACCAGGGGTTGCTGCTCAGGCCCTGGGTATTGCTGCCGGGGCTCTAGAGTATGCTACCGGGTATGCAAAAGAGCGGGAAAGTTTTGGCAAGCCCATCATCAGACATCAGGGCGTCGGTTTCAAGCTGGCGGAGATGGCAATGAGAACGGAGGCGGCTCGGCAGTTGCTCTACAAAACCTGTGCACTGTATCAAGAGTTAGCCAAGGATATGAGTCGTCTCAGTGCCGAGCTCATTCGCATGAGTTCCATGTCAAAGTGTTTGTGCGGTGATGTGGCCATGTGGGTTACAATTGAAGCAGTGCAGGTCCTTGGGGGCTATGGCTATGTCAAAGAATTTCCGGTGGAACGGATGATGCGAGATGCCAAGATCACCCAGATCTACGAAGGGACGAACGAGATCATGCGGTTGATAATTGCCAATACGCTTTGAGGGGAATTTCGGATTGCGGATTGATGAATTAAAGGTTTCAGGTTTCAGGTGTCAGGTTTCAGGTGTCAGGAAAGAAAAACAAGAAAGGCATGATGCCTTTTAGGCCTTTTAGGCACTTTAGTTCATTTTAGGCATTTTATCTCGTTGCCAAAGGCACGAGAAGTTGGAAAGGGGCTTTGAACCGTGAGTAAAGATACAGATGTCGTAATAGTTTCTGCTGCCCGTACTGCCATTGGCACATTCGGCGGAACACTGAGAGACGTGAGAGCATATGAACTGGCGGCTCACGTCATGCGTGAGGTGTTGAAGCGTGCCGACAATTTAGATCCCAATGTGGTGAGCGATGTCATCGTTGGCGATTGTCTGCAAAACGTCGATGAGGCTAATACAGCCCGCGTAGCCGCTTTGGCTGCGGGGATTTCGCACCAGGTAACAGCTTTCACCGTTCAGCGGAACTGCGCCTCTTCCATGCAGGCTCTCATCAGCGGAACGCAGCAGATTCTCTGCCAAGACAGTGACGTGGTTTTGGTTGCTGGTGTTGAGTCGATGAGCTCCGCCCCCTATTACCTGGACAAAGCGCGATGGGGGATGAGGCTGAGGAATCATGAGGTAATTGACTCAGTCTGGGAGGCTTTGTATTCTGGCAGCCGCCTCCTGGGAGAATCCATGATCATGGGTATAACAGCTGAGAATCTCGCAGAGAAGGACGACATTTCACGAGAGGATCAGGATCAAGTTGCTCTTGAGAGTAATAATAAAGCAGAGGCAGCTATCAAGGCAGGTTTGTTTGCTGAGGAGATTGTGCCCATAGAAGTTTCTGGGGACAAAGGAGAGTCCGTGGTTTTTCTTCAAGACGAACACCCCCGTTTTGGTCTTTCCATAAAAGATTTGGCCAAGCTAAAACCTGTGTTCAAGAAAAATGGTACAGTAACAGCAGGAAACTCGTCTGGGATCAATGATGGTGCCGCCGCCGCTATCATCATGACGAGGAAGAAGGCAAAGGATTTAGGTCTGACTCCCTTGGCCCGGATTGTGAACCATTCCATTGCAGGGGTAGAACCACAATATATGGGTTATGGACCAGTTCCGGCCACTGAAAAGGTTTTCAAGAAAGCGGGGATGACTCTAAAAGATGTGCAGCTGATTGAACTGAATGAAGCCTTTGCTGCCCAATATCTGGCCTGTGAACGTAAGCTTGGGCTTGATCGTGATATAACGAATGTGAATGGTAGCGGTATCAGTTTGGGGCATCCCGTGGGATGCACTGGTCTGCGTATTGTAGTTACTTTACTGTATGAAATGATTCGGCGGGATATTAACGTAGGCTTGGCAACCCTCTGTGTTGGCGGGGGGATGGGGATGGCCACTATTGTTGCGCGGGAATGACGGTGACCTTGCTGCTTCAAAATCCATCCACGATGTCAAAGGCTAGATAATTTGTAGACAGAATTCCTCAACGTTATGTCTTTAACAAATTACCTGATAAAGATCTTCCGTGACAACTGCAATTGTTGATTTTTTTTACTACCTAAAATATCATTCGCTCAATATTCATCATTCATTTTACTACTGATATTCAATACTCAGTTTTTTATTGATCTGCTTATCATTCTGGAGTATGTTTCTAATGTTATCAGAAAAATAGATCAGGAGGTTATCTATGGCAAAGAGTCTAACCCAGATGGCAGCAGATATTGTTGCAGCTCAGGCTTCACATGTGTCCATGTCTGCTGATGAGATGGATGCAGCGATCAAGAAAGTTTTTGAGGCGTTAAAGGAAATTAAGGTTATCGAAGAAACACCTGCCGGAGAAGCTGTTGATGACGAACTTGCTCGGCTGCGCGCCAATCCAATGAAATCTATCCAGAGAACGTATGTCATAAATTTGGAGGATGGCAGTAAGTACAAGCAGTTAACTGCAAAGACTCTTGCCAAGTTTGGGCTGACAGCCAAAGAATATCGCAAGAAATGGGGTTTCTCAGCCAGGCAAGCCCTTTCCGCCAAGTCGCTCTCAGCAAAGAGAAGGAAGGTAGCGAAAGCACTTGGTCTCGCGGATAAACTAGCTGCTGCTCGCATGGCCAGAAGTAAGGCTGCGGCCAAGAAAAAGGCTGCACCCGCCAAGAAGAAAAAAGCACCTGCCAAGAAGAAAAAGGCACCTGTTAGGAAGAAAAAGGCACCTGTCAGGAAGAAGAAGGCACCTGCCAGGAAGAAGAAGGCAGCCGCAAAGAAAAAAGCACCTGCCAAGAAGAAGAGAGCACTTGCTAAGAAGAAGAGAGCAGCCAGTAAGCGGAAAAAGGCCTAGCCCGCTCAT
>JASFGC010000276.1:0-5236 GCA_050123975.1 Syntrophobacterales bacterium
ATCATCACCCGCTCTCTTGATATTCCCGCTGTGGTTGGCCTCGAAAACGTCTACCAGGCAGTGCGTTCCGGTGAACTGATGGTGGTGGATGGCCATGCCGGCAAAGTAATCATTGATCCTGACGAGGCATTGCTCAATTACTACTATGAGCGCCAGTATCAGCTGGAGAATTATCGTAAGGAAGTTGCTCGCTGCGCCGAGCTACCAGCCGAAACTGAAGATGGTTACACTATCAAGATACAGGCCAACATCGAGCTCTTGGAGGAGGTTGTCGCTGTCATCGATAACGGTGCCGAGGGTGTTGGCCTCTACCGCACAGAATACCTCTATCTCAACATGGACGACCCTCCCGATGAAGATACCCTGTTTTGGGACTATCGTGAGGTAGCCGAAATCATCTATCCTGAAATGGTCACCATTCGCACCTTGGATCTCGGTGCCGACAAGGTTCCCTTCAGGATGCGAGAATGGGGTGAGGCCAATCCGGCTCTGGGTCTCCGCTCCATTCGTCTCTGTCTTCAAGAAGATGAGCTTTTTCGCACTCAGCTTCGCGCTATCCTTCGGGTAAGCGGCATTACCAAAAACGTCCGGATTATGTTCCCCATGATCTCAGGGTTAGGGGAACTCCGCGCAGCCAACGACATCCTCAACCAGGTCAAGGAATCACTCATCCAGGAGTCCATCGAGTTTGATCAGGATTTGCAGGTTGGTATCATGATAGAGGTGCCCTCAGCAGTGGCAGTTGCCGATCTGCTCGCCAATGAGGTTGATTTTTTCAGTATTGGGACCAACGACCTGGTTCAGTATGCCTTGGCCATTGACCGGGTAAACGAAAACGTGGCCCACCTTTATGAACCTCTCCACCCTGCTATCCTTAGGATGGTCAAGCAAGCCGCCGACGCCGGTCGGTTTGCCGGCATCCCGGTCTCTCTCTGTGGAGAGTTGGCCGCAGAACCTCTCTACGCCCCCATCCTTCTCGGTTTCGAGCTTGACTCTCTGAGCATGAACCCCATGGCCGTGCCGCGGGTCAAGAAAATCATCCGCAACGCCAATCTAGAAGAGTCCAAAGTGTATTTAAAGGAAGTGCTTCAACTCAGCACTGCCAGCAAGGTCAATGAATATCTTTGCAACCTGGCCTGGAAACGCTTCCGGGAAGACTTCGAGCTCTTTGAAGACGAGATGGGCAGATTGCCCGCTGCCAACGACAATCCTTAATGAAAAAACCAAACATCAAGGTCGTATGTCAGAACAAGAAAGCCCGATATAACTATGAGATCCTCGAAGTCATTGAGGCAGGCATGGTTTTGTTGGGTACCGAAGTAAAATCATTACGTCAAGGACGTGCTCATCTCAAGGACAGCTACGCCAGAGTTAAGGACGGCGAGCTCTTCTTAATGCAATCCCACATCAGTCCCTACAGCCACGCATATTACGACAACCACGAACCGGATCGCGTCCGCAAACTGCTTGTCCACAAACGGGAAATAAAACGACTACAGGGCAAGACCCAGGAGAAGGGACTCACTCTGGTCCCACTGAGAATCTATTTTAAAGATGGGAAAGCCAAGGTGGAACTCGGTCTGGCCCGGGGCAAAAGGATGTACGATAAGAGGGAGACCCTGAAGCGAAAAACCGAACAAAGGGACCTGGAGAGAGCCCTTAAGGATAGACGGTAAAAACAACACACTAAATTCGAATATCGAAATTCAAAATTCAAATGACCAAAACTCTCTTCCCCACCATGCCAAAGGATTTAGCTCAGGTCAAAAGTTATCTTGTTTCGAATTTTTGATTTTGAACATTTGAATTTGTTTCGAATTTCGTGCTTCGGATTTCGAATTTTGCCTTCTATTGACAACTACGTGTAGAACACCTAAAATAGTGTTGTCACTTCAAATCTCTGCTCAACCACCCTACCGAATGGGGGCGAAACGGGTTCGACGGGGATCATGAAACTTAAGTGGCATGCCGAGGTTCCTGCCTGCTCGTAAAACAGGTGGGATATAAAGCAAACGCTGACGACTATGCGTACGCTGTAGCCGCGTAGGCGGCTACCGTCCTGCCAGTTCGGGTCCGCGGGGCTGGCAAAGGGCGTCGACTAGCGGAACCGCCCGCTGCAGGTGCCTATGGGTAGCGGGTCAAATAAGTAGGCTGGCTCGAGGGGAATCCTTCCCGAGGGGAGTCCCTAAGGGCGAGATTCTAAAACCTGGGATAAGCATGTAGAAGCTTAAGTGGAAGTTTTCCGGACGCGGGTTCGACTCCCGCCGCCTCCACCAGTCTTCGCTTGGAGTATGCGGAAAGCGAAGACTGCCGCGACGTAGCCCGAGTGGGCGAAGTCGGGCCAACCAATTCTAAGCCAAAATAACGCTCCAAGCTACGACTCGGCACGCCAAAAATAGCAATATAGCAATGTTCTATTACGTGTACATCCTGCAGTCCGAAAAGCACTCTGACCGTTTCTACACAGGGTTCACCGAAAACCTCGAAGACCGTCTAAATCATCACAACAGCGGGCAGTGTCCACACTCTTCCAAGTACAAACCATGGCGTATCAAAACCGCCATCGCTTTCACTGACCGTGAAAAAGCGCTCGATTTCGAATGCTATTTGAAGACACCTTCCGGCCGGGCCTTCGCCAAGAAACGTTTGTAGACACAAGGTCTCTTCTCAAGATTACGTGAAAAGAAAATTCACCTGTTTGCCAAGCGCAGGTCCAAAGACATATCGAATGACCGAGCTATTCTATCTTCGTCCCATATATTACAGTAAATCTCTCCCCGATCGCCAGCTATTGCCAACTACGTTAATTGACACTCAGACACGATTTTCCCTATATTAATTACTAGTAAGGTAGCTATTTGAACGTAAAGGGTAATTCAGAAGAATGGTTTAACATGTCCAATGACACATCCCGTCTGACAAAAAATGCTGCCATAGCCTTCCTCAGCGAATACGGGCATACTGCCCTCGTCAACCTAGGCGCTGGTCGTCTGTTGAACCGGATTGATAATCACATCCGTCTCATGACCCAATTGAATCTGACCTACTACGTTGGAATTGACTGTGGCCCATACATCGAACTGACTTCTCCAAATATTTTCTTGGACCCTCATGGGATGACAGAGTTGCTAACGGGGTATTACCAGGGCAAGCCCCAAAAGTTCTGGGAGGGGGTCAAAGTGTTCCCCAATACGTGGGTGGAAGAGTTGGAAGGCATCCATTGTGCCGTGGTGGTTTGTCAGAGAGTATACCCCGATTGTCGCTGGGAGGAGGCAATCTTGTCCATGACCCCAAAGCTCGTGCTCCAAGAAGATCTTCACGGTTGTGAGAGACAGCAGCTTCTGGGACGTGGATACGTGCGGACGTGGACCAAAATTCGCCAATACGGCTTGCAGCCTTTTCGGCCTTTGCCTTTTTTTCCGTGGGAACGCAATTTGATCCTCTGGCGACGGAGGGATTTTGGTGATGAGGAAATACAGGATAGCAGATGGAAGGTGCTGTGGCGTCTGTGCGAACGGTTTATAGGATGAGGGGAGCCAGGAGTCAGAATTGAGGTTTCAGGTGTCAGGTGTCAGGAAAAACAGAGAGAGAATCTAAAACCTCATCTATCTCAAATCCGCAATCCCCAATCCGCAACTCTTTTTCTGTCCTCTGTCCACTGCCGTCTGTCGTCTCTCCCCGTCTCTCCGTCTCCCCGTTTCACCGCGTCAGGCCACAGTGCCTAGTGCTTAGTCCCTAGTGTCTAGTGATCTGCTGCCCGCTGCCTGCTGTCTGCTGCAAGCTAATACAGACCCTGTACCTTGAGCCTTGAGCCGTTTTTTTACTCTATGGCCGCCTCACCCAGCGTCCTCAGTACCTCTTTGAGTTTCTCAAGCTCACCCTTCTCTAGTTCTCTACTCTGAATCGCTTTTCTCGCCCTGCTCATGACCCGGTAATAGAGATCTTTGGCGTAATCCTCCCCAAGAAAACGGAGAGTGTCAATAAGGGCTTCCTCTTGCCGGCTCAGTTCCATGGACGAGCTCACTTGTCGCCACTGGGGCCCAGGCTCGGCCACAGCCGGAGAGTCCGCGGAATCAACGCTGGGTTTGCCACTGTAAACTATAACCAAATCCTCCAGACACTCCTGGATAATGCCTTCAAAGATTTTCCTCCCCGGTTTCCGCTTCCCAGATTCAATTGCGCTCAGGTAACCCTTTGTAATGCCAATCTTATCTGCAAATTTTGTCTGACTAAGCCCCAAACGTTCTCTTATCTGCTTTATTTTATCCTGTGCTTCATTTGTCATGGGAAGTTTGCATCTGTGTTATATTTTACTTGACATAGTTTACTACTGTTTATATAATAACACAATAGCAAACCAACAACCGTAAACTTAAAAATGAACTGATATGCGATTTTAGTCAATAGAAAAGGTTGATTCCTCATGAAATCAGAGGGTGAGCAAACGATCAGGCCAGACATTCTCTGCGATCACATGCTCAATGTCTGCCTTAAACTTCAAACCTTGAGGGACTCTTGCTCGGGCGTCTTTCAAACGCAAACCTACCCCCCGAGCATTACCTGGTTTGACGGTGCAGCGGCTATCTGCCAAGAAGCAATAGACTGGATAGAAGAGGTAGTCCTTATCCTAACAAGGACTGAAGAGCTACAGGAGGTTGACCATTGCAGCAATGATTGAATCGTAAGCCGCAAAGCACCGGCCAGTGACAACGTAAACAACTCCGGTCTCCAGCGGTGGGGTCAGGTCATAGATTACCAACTCATTGATCGTCAGTGTGCGGAGCGGATTCTCACTTTCGCAAGCCGGATCTCCGCCTCACTGCTGAGTGGATTTGGCAAGGGGCACCTAAATACCTGACCCCATCACTGGAGACCGTCCCCCAATCTTCCCAAGACTGACACCACATTATCGCCCAAACATCAAAGTAAAGAATCCGGACCCAAGGGACCCGGCTTTGAACTGCACCCTGAGGGGGCTTCCATACTCTTTCCCTCTTGCGGCAGTCTGCTGGAGTGATGGAGTGGTGGAGTAATGGAGTAATGATAAAGACCAATTCAAATTAAATTCGGGCTTTCATTTTTGCCAACACTCCAATACTCCAGTACTCCAAAAGTGTTCGCATCTGTACCGGCAGAGCCATTGTATTCTGACCGAGCCCCAAGGACTAGGTTTTCGATGTTGAAAATGCTATAGCGAGCGCATTCCCCGTAGTCCGCCGGAGGCGGACGGGGTTAG
>JASFGC010000277.1:0-5210 GCA_050123975.1 Syntrophobacterales bacterium
CATTGAGCTCTGGGTGTCAGGTGTCAGGTGTCAGGAAAAAGAAACCCAGAATTCAGTAGTCAGTAGTCAGTAGTTAGGGTACAGGGTACAAGGCATCATTCCTTTCTTGTTCTTTACTCCTCCCTGTACCTTGTACCTTGCACCTTGTACCAGAATTCTCCTGCCCGCTGCCCGCTTGCCCTGAGCTTTGTCGAAGGGCTGCCTACTGAGAAAGGGCAGCGTCAATGATCGCCTGCGCCTCTGCCTGAATTTCTTTCAGATGTTCCTGTCCCCTAAAACTTTCGGCGTACAGTTTGTAGATATCCTCGGTGCCGGAGGGGCGCGCCGCAAACCAGCCGTTTTCAGCAACAACCTTGAGCCCGCCTATGGGGGCGTTGTTACCAGAGGCGCGGGTGAGTTTGGCAATAATGGGTTCACCAGCAAGTTCTGCTGCTGTAACCATTTCAGCAGATAGTCCCTTGAGAGCCGCTTTTTGCTCCATGGTAGCCGGTGCATCGATACGTTCATAAACAGGACTGCCAAATCTCTCCTCGAGCTCCTGGTAGAGCTCCGCTGGATCCCTACCGGTTTTGGCCGTAATCTCGCAGGCAAGCAGATCCATGATGATTCCATCTTTGTCGGTGGTCCACACCTCACCGCTTTTCTTGAGAAATGACGCCCCTGCACTTTCCTCACCGCCGAATCCGTACGAGCCGTCAATGAGGCCATCCACAAACCACTTGAAACCTACCGGTACTTCTGAAAGTCGCCGGTTCAGGTGGGCGCTCACCCGATCTATCATGGAGCTGGATACCAGAGTTTTTCCAACCCCGGCCTCAACTTTCCAATCTGTCCGGCTCTGGAACAAATACCACACCGCCACGGCAAGGTAGTGGTTTGGATTCATGAGTCCCCCACTTCCGGTCACAATACCGTGGCGGTCACAGTCCGGATCGTTACCGAAGGCAATATCGAAGTCGTCTTTCAACTTGATCAAGTTTGCCATGGCATACGGCGAGGAGCAGTCCATCCGGATCTTGCCATCCTTGTCCACAGTCATAAAAGAAAAGGTCGGATCAACTTCCCGGTTCACCACTTCGATGGAAAGTCCGTATTTTTCTGCAATGGGATCCCAGAAGTCGATAGCCGAGCCACCAAGGGGGTCAACACCTATGTTGATTCCCCCCTTGGCGATAACATCCATATCGATGATATTCTTGAGATCCTCAATGTAGGGGGTTAGGTAATCATACCTATGAGTGTTTTCGGCCTTGAGCGCCATTTCATAGGGCATACGCTTGACATCTTTGAGGCCACTCCTCAGAATCTCGTTGGCCCTGTCCTCGATGACCATGGTTGTCTCAGTGTCAGCAGGACCTCCTGCAGGCGGGTTGTATTTGAAACCGCCATCCTCAGGTGGATTGTGGGAGGGTGTGATGACCACACCATCAGCAAGCCCCTGCTTCTTGCCGCGGTTGTGAGTGAGAATGGCGTGGGAGATCACCGGGGTGGGGGTATAGCCGAAATCCTCCTGAATCATGACTGTTATACCAGCTGCGGCAAATACCTCGAGCCCGCTGGCCAATGCTGGTTCAGAGAGACCGTGGGTGTCCTTGCCCAGAAATAGGGGACCGGTGATGTTTTTGGCCTGCCGGTATTCGCAGATAGCCTGGCTGATAGCCAAGATGTGGTCTTCGTTGAAGCTGTTATTCAGAGGTGATCCCCGGTGCCCAGAGGTCCCGAAACCGACCCGCTGGCCGGGGTCCGAGATGTCGGGCTTATAAATGTAATAAGCCGAAACCAGACGGGGAATATTGACAAGCAGGGACCTGGGCGGAGGCTTCCCTGCCAGTTCGTGAACAGTCATCTCATGTTCCTTAACAATTGGGAAATTTGGCCTGTTGAAGAATTTTCATTTTAAAACCTTACTGGCCTGACGAAAGCCTCCTTACCCGCGTATTGGGCCGCAGTTCCTAGATCCTCCTCGATTCGTAGAAGTTGATTATATTTCTCCACTCGCTCACCCCGAGCAGGGGCGCCAGTCTTGAGATGGCCGGTGTCCAAAGCCACGGTCATGTCGGCGATGAAGCTGTCAACAGTCTCACCGCTGCGGTGCGACACACAGGCTCCCCAGCCTGCCCGCTGACACATCTTCACTGCTTCAATCGTTTCAGTCAGAGAGCCAATCTGATTGAGCTTGATCAGGGCTGCATTGGCACTGTTCTCGCGAATACCCCGATCAATATATTCCACGTTGGTAACGAAGAGATCGTCTCCGATAATCTCTATCGAATCTCCCAATCGACTGGTGAGAAGCTGCCAGCCATCCCAGTCATCCTCGGCCAGACCATCTTCCAGCGAAATGATCGGATAATTTTTCGCCAGCTTCTCGAAATATTCCACCATCTCCTCCGATGAGCAGGTGCGGTTCTCCGTACGCAAGTTGTATACTCCGTCTTCGAAAAACTCACTGGCGGCCGGGTCCAAGGAAATACCAATCTCACTGCCGGGCTTAAGTCCAGCTTTCTCTATTCCTTTTACGATTAATTCTAAAGGCTCCTCGTTGGAGGATACTTTGGGGGCAAAGCCGCCTTCGTCACCGACTCCCACATGGTGACCTGCATCCATCAGTACCGAACGTAGGGCGTGATATATCTCGCTGCCCCAGCGCAGCGCTTCCCGGAAGCTCTCGGCTCCATAAGGGGAGATCATAAACTCCTGAAAATCTGAGCCCTGCCAGCGAGCGTGAGCGCCGCCGTTCATAATGTTCAGCATGGGTACGGGAAGGCGCACAGCATTGGGACCACCAAGATAGGCGTAGAGAGGAAGATCAGCCGCCATTGCCGCCGCCCGGGCAACGGCCAAAGAGACCCCCAGGATGGCGTTTGCCCCAAGCTTGCCCTTATTGGGGGTCCCGTCTAGCTCTATAAGCGTTCTATCAATGATAACCTGGTTGCGAGCGTCAAAGCCTAGCAGGGTTTCGTTCATGACAGTATTGACGTTTTCAACTGCTTTGAGCACACCTTTGCCGCCATAGCGCTGCTTATCGCCGTCACGTAGTTCCACCGCCTCCCGGGCGCCGGTGGAGGCCCCGGATGGTACCGCCGCCCGGGAGAAAACTCCACTAGCCAGGCCGACCTCCACTTCCACAGTGGGATTACCTCGACTGTCTAAAATTTCGCGCCCCACAATACTTGCTATTTCCCAACTCATTTCCCAAGACATCGGCCACCATCCTTTCTATCAGCTTTACCCTAACCTTGCTAAACCATACCGACTGGAATCGGTCGGCTGACGCCAAAGCCGCGTCCTTGGCGGGACGGTTGCCTTGGCCAGCGATTCAATACTGCGCCTCAGGCAGGCCAACTCGAGCGCGGTTTTGAAGTGGATCTAAAAGCTTAGGGATTCGTAGTAGGGTATTCTCCCACAATCGGTTTGACTGGCGCAATAATGCTTTTGAATTCTTGTAGTAACTGCTCACCGGGAAGTCAAGTGGCAATAGGGTTACGAATGCATTTTGAATTCGCTGGATCGTTTCAGTGAGGAGATAAAATCATAGAAGGTGGATGAGGAAAGATAGATGACTTTTGTTTGCGGTCCAAACGAGATTTCATCACCGTCTGCTAGATCATACGCTACATACGGTGTTATTTTCTCGTCGTTGAGGAAGGTGCTGTTTGTCGATTTCAGGTCAGCCAAGTAGGCACCACTGTTTTTGGATGTGGGGAAATACAGAAAAGCGTGAGATTTGGAGATTGTCTGATTGTACAAAACGATATCATTGCTCGCCGATCGTCCTATGGTTATTACCCCTTCGTTACTATCAATCTTTTTCTTATTTACCTCTATGACTCTTGCTTCTAAAAAATCCGAGATCATAAGATCGATGGGAAATTGATTCGAAGCCTCTAACACATCTATTTCATTAGTGCTGAACTGAAAGATAACATTATTGTCAAAATCCATGCGGGCTTTTTCGACAAAGAAACCCCTTGGATAGGCCTCCAAGAACTGCGGTCGTGGTAATTCTTCCAAGGTTGTTAGGTAGTGGGCAATCCTCTTGTATCTGATCTTGCCGGCAACTTCTGTTTCATCGGCCCGGGTAAATTGTTTAAAACTTTTTATAAATTGGATCCCTACACCTTCATTTTCTTCGTCAATCCTGGTGATAACTCCGGGGCCTTCCATTTCAACGGCGGAGTACTGCTCCGAGAAAACTGAGGGGAGAGATATGGCTACAGAAACCTGATCGTTAGGCTTGAATGACTGCCAATCCTTGGTCTTTATGAATGTCCCGACCTGGCTGATGTTTTCAGTCATGCCCTCTATGGCAAACGTTTTTTCTGCCATGGACAACTTGGCAGGAAAGTGCCCGGTACACCGCATATACTCCCGATTATGTCGGATTTCCTTAAAATCTTTGCTGTTGGTGTCAAGGTCAGCTATAGGGTCGGTTTGCAGACGGACGTCACCCCGCACCCGCAGTGACTTGAGAAAGGCTTCGGCTTCGCGGTAATTACCCTGTGATTTATGTAAGTCTGCAAGATTCCCTAAGATTTGAGACAGTTCGGAATGATCCTGCCCCAAAGCGTATTTCTTAACCGCCAATGCACGTTCAAAAAAAGATTCAGCCTCAGAGTATTTCCGCTTGGCAAGATTGAGCAGCACGAGCTTATTCAAATATTGAGATCTATCGGAATGATCCGGCCATAGTTCTTTTCCTTGACGCTGAGTTAGTGTTTGCTCGAAAATGGCGGCCTCAGCTTCTTTTCCTTGCGAATAGCAAATTAACGCCAAATTATTGAGAGATTCCGCAACATTAGGATGATCTGGCCCAAATACTTGTTCTGCAAATTCAAGGGTCTCATTCGCCACTTTAGCAGCGATTGAATACCACCCCTGTTGATAGAATGCTACGGTTCTCGCAGTAAGATCATTCCATTTTTCATCTAATTTCATATGGTTAACCTATAAATGGAGCCATGCCAAAGTCTCTAGAAGTTCGGCTAGAGAAGTGCTCTGGTCCTTGGGTGCTTACTCCCAGAGCAAGAAGAATGCCAATCTATTAGAAAATTGTGCAATGCTAAGGATTCGCGTGGAGACGGTGCTTTAGACAGGGATAAAAGGCTCGGCCAGAGGGTATTTCTTGAGCCCGTATAATGAACCGCACTCGGGAAGTATACAAAGAAAGACGTAGAGCGAAGATCATTGCGGATTGCGAATTGCGAATT
>JASFGC010000278.1:0-5203 GCA_050123975.1 Syntrophobacterales bacterium
TCATGGATTCTTAAGCCACAAGGACAGCTCAAAATATAGGCAACTCGCCCAGGTGTTCGCTCAGGAATCCATAGCCACTGTGCGGTTTGACTTCAGAGGCTGCGGCGAGAGTGAAGGGCTATTGTCTGAAAGCTCAATTTCCAGGCGGTGGAGAGATTTGCAGAGGGTGATTCACAGAAGCCTAGGTCTGGACAATTTTGACGGACGCCTGGGTTTATTGGGAAGCAGCTTAGGTGGTTATCTGGCTCTCCTGGAGGCAAGTCATAATTCTAAAGTTCGCTGTGCTGCGGTCTGGTCCAGCCCTTCCCACCTTCTTGATCTGGCCAAGCGCCTTCCTGAAATTTCTCCAGTGGAATTCTCCCAGGAATGCCACGAAGACCTGCTCACAGTGGAGCTCCTTTCTCGCTTAAAAAATGTCCAGCGTGTTCTCATTGTTCATGGTGAAAAGGACCAACAAGTTCCCCCCGAGCACGGTTCTCGGTTATATGAAGCTCTAGATGAGCCGAAAGGACTGCACATATTGAAGAAAGCTGATCACCGGTTCAGTGCGCCGGATTCGAGAGAAGAAGCGATTCGTCTCACTATGGAATGGTTCAAGAAGTATCTTTAAGTATAGGTCATAGGTCATGGGTTATAGGTGATAGGTTGTTACCCATCTCCCATTTTACATCCTCCATCACCCATTACCCCTTACCCTTTACCCATCACCCATGACCTATGACCTGAAAACACGACTTCAACGACTATCAAGTAATTTTTCCGGTAAGCTTAACACGTGCGTCCAAAACCAGGCTGAAAAGTGCAGGAATCAGAAAGAGGGTAAAAATAGTCGAAAGGGCAAGGCCACCAACCACCACACTACCCAAGCCTCGGTAGAGCTCTGACCCGGCGCCCCGGAAAAGTACCAGTGGCATCATACCAAACACACTGGTAGTGGTGCTCATGAATATAGGTCTGATGCGGTTTCTCACTGCCTCACGGATTGCCTCCCGCCGCTCCATTCCTTCATGTCGCATATGGTTCAAACTCTGGTGGACGATGAGAATGGCGTTGTTCACCACGGTACCGATGAGAATAATGAAGCCTAGCATGGTTAACACGTCCAGGGACTGATACTCAATCAGGTTGCTCACCAGCCACAAGCCGGCAAAGCCCCCAGCAGCAGCCAACGGCACGCTGAACATAATAACGAGAGGATAGAGAAAGCTGGCGAAAAGGGCCGACATAAGTAGGTAGGTGATGGCCAGGGCTAGAACGAAATTCCACTGCAAGGCCTTTCTGGTGACCACCAGGTCGTCCGCAGTGCCGGCAAGGTTGATGTTGTAAAGGCCGCCGATCTCGCCGCTCTTTTTGAGGGGGGCGATGACCTCGTTCTGCAGCGTTTGCATGGCGCTTTCAAGAGGTGTCTCACGCGGTGGTCGCACCTGAATAGTAATTGCTCTTTGGCGCTCGATGTGATTGATCTGAGTAGGTCCAGCCACCCAGCGGACATCTGCCACCGATCCCAATGTGATAAGGCGACCGTCGGCAGTTCTCAGTAAGAGGTTGTCAAAGTCCTGGGTTCGTTTGGTGGAAGAAGAGATACCCATCAAAGTGAGGTCGATCTCTTTGCCATCGTGTTGGTAATCGCTGACTTTGCGGCCGTCGAGCAAGGTGTCCACAGCCTCGCCAATGTCGCGGGCGGCGAGTCCCAGGCTGGCGGCTCGCACCCGGTCAGGAGTAATCTGGATTTCTGGGTTTCCCAGGTCGAGACTCGGAATGGGTCGTACCTGGGAGCCAGGCAGCAATTGCATGGCCTGACCGAATACTCGACCTCCGAATTGTACGAGGCGCGTCAAATCCGGCCCGATAATGTCCACATCAATGGTCCTCCCGGAGCTAATACCGCGGCCAAAAAGACTGCTCTGATAGGATGTGGCATAGAAACCAGGGATCTTTCTGAGCTCCTCCTTGAAAATTGGAACCAGGTCCCTGGCTTTGAGGGGATCCTGAGTGGAGGCACCGGCGAACATTAAACGACCGAGAGCGACATAGAAGAGGTTACGAATTCGGGGTTCTCGGTATTCGACACTCCCATCTTCCTTCCAATAGGGTTCCAGTTCTTTGACAATAACATTGCCGATCTGGTCGAGTTCTTCCAGATTATAGCCAGGGGGAGGAAGGAGAAAGCTGAAAACAAAATTACGATTGCCCTCGGGAAGGTACTCGGAAGGGGGGGATAGGAAAAACGCCATGGCCAGCGAGAACCCGGTGAGGACAACCACTACTGCCACCCGCGCCGATACCGAGCCGGTGATTCTATAGTTGAAATTCGCCACTCCTTCAGTGAATACGTGGGCAAAACGGTCCAGCAACCTGACGGAGTTATTGAATGCTTGAAGTCCGTTGTCTAACCCAGAATTCTTTGTGGTCTCGGGTTCAGAGCCAGGGTTTGTCGGCACAGTGCTCAATTGCTCGCGCTTGGCCGCCAATTTGGCCCGGCGCCGTTCGCGAAAATAGCCGAGAACTTTGGCAGAGAAGGTGGGAATAACCGTTATGGATACAATCAAGCTCAGGGCCACCGCACAGCTGATGGCAATGGCGATGTCTTTGAAGAGCTGACCGGCCTCCTCCTGCACGTACACTACCGGGATAAAAACTGCCATGGTAGTCAAGGTACTGGCCAGCACCGCGCCCCAGACCTCGGTAGTGCCTTTATAGGCTGCCTCAACTCGGGTTTCTCCCAGGCCGCGGTGGCGGTCTATATTCTCGAGGACCACGATGGCCGCGTCTACCACCATTCCCACGGCAAAGGCAAGTCCCGCCAAACTGATGACGTTGATGTTGCGGCCGAAAAAGGTCATCATCAGGAAAGTGCCCACCACGCTTATGGGGATGGCGGTGGCGATGATCAAGGTGCTGTTGATGGATCGCAGAAAGAGGATGAGCACCAGTACTGCCAAAGTTCCTCCCACAAAGAGGTTCTGGCGCACAAGGTCAATGGCACTTTCGATATACTCGGTTTCGTCGTAGACCTGGCGCAATCGCAGCCCCCGCTCTTTGAGTATGCCTGCGTTCATCTCGACGATGGCCTCACGGACTCCCTTCATTACCTGAAGGACGTTTGCTCCCGTCTGACGTTTAGCGTTAACAGCGATGGTAGGGCGGTTCTTTTCATGAACTGTGGCCGAGGGCTTGGCGTAGCCGAGCCTGACTTCGGCAATGTCACGGACATAGATGGGGGCACCATTGATGTACTTGATGACGACATTTTCCACATCACTCGGAGACTGGTATTGCCCCACTGTTCGAGCAATGAACTTACGCTTACCCTCGTCAAAATCTCCGGCACTTATGTTTTCATTTTCCTGGTTCAAAGCGGCAGAGACTTCGGCTATGGTGATGTGATGGGCCGCGAGTCCGTTAGGGTCGAAGATGACCTGGAGCTCTGGCTCGACGCCCCCGTAGATTTCGGACTCAGCCACACCGGGAATCCTTTCAAACCGCGGCTTGACGAAGTCCTTGACGAACTGGTACTCGGTTTCGATGCCGGTGTTATCACCGCTGAGACGTTCAAGGATGATCCAGGCGATAGCGTTCTGCTCGCTGCCGGAGGAAACAAGTACAGGTTCCTCAGCCTCGTCCGGATATTCAGGCACCTGGTTGAGGTTGTTTGAGACTTTCAGGAGGGCTGCGTCTGGATCGGTACCCACCTGAAACTTGAGGGTCACTCTCCCCCGACCGTAGAAGCTCTCACTCTTCATCTCCACGAGACCCTCGACGCTCTTGAGAACATCTTCCTGCTCGTCGGCAATCTCCCGCTCAACCTCCTGGGGGCTGGCTCCTGGCCAGATGGTGTTTACAGTAATCTCGGCCTTGTCCACATTGGGTGTGAGTTGCACCGGAATACGGAGTAGGGCGATGAGGCCGAACATCACCAGGAGGATAACCCCCACGGCCACGGTGATGGGATTTTTAATGGAAGCGTCTACAAGTTTCACATTGCGCTCGGTTTTGAGTAGTTGCTATAAATGAAAGCTATTTTGGAGTACTGGAGTATTGGAGTGTTGGAAAAAGCGAAAGCCCGAATTGCAGCTTGAATTAGTTTTCTCGTTACTCCATTACTCCACCACTCCATCACTCCAGTAGACTGCCTGTAGGAAAAAAGACTATCGAACCTCCCACAGAGAACGACCCGAAGCCGTCTCTCTTGCACTAGGATTTTTTACTCAATAATCTTGACGGGCTGACCCGGTCGGAGCCGTTCGTTGCCTCTGGTGACTACCTGCATACCAGCTTCTATTGAGCCCTTAACTTCGATCATGCTGTCCGAAGTATCCCCCAGTTGCACGGGCAGAGGCTGGGCCATCCCTTCGCTCACCACATAGACTAGGTGCTGCTGTCCCATGTTCACCACAGCGTCTTTGGGTACTGCCAACACAGAACTGGGCTTGCCAATGGCCAAACTTACCCGACAGAGCATTCCCCCTTTAATGCGGTTATTGGGATTGTCAACCAGGACTTTGACTGGAAAGGCTCTGCTGGCAGAATCACCAACCGCGATGATGGCAGCAATCTTGCCGGTGAACTTTTCTGGGTTCAGAGCATCCACCTGTACCTGGGTGTTCCCTCCCAAGACAAGCCTGGGAATGTAACGCTCTGGAACATCGATCAACACTTCAATGCTGCTGAGATCTACCATGTTGACAATTGGACCGCCCTTTTCCACCCACTCGCCAACCTGAGTATACTCCTTGGTCACAAATCCAGAAAAGGGAGCACGAATGGTTTTCTGGGCAATTGAATCCTGGTTGTGCTCTATTTCGGCCTCCAGCCGCCGAACTCGGGCTTCCAAGGATTGGACCTCGGCCAGATCGTCTGTATACTGCTTGTCAGCAATGGTCTTGCTTGCCAGCAACTCAGAGGATCGCTTCAAATCTGTACGGGCTCTGCGGAGTTGGGCTTCGGTGTCAGCCTTGTTGGCCCTGGCTCCTTTCAGGTCGATCTGTAGAAGTTTGTCCCTCAGCCGGGCGAGAACGGCACCCTTCTTTACGAAGTCACCCTCACTGACGCTAAATTTTTCCACCAGACCCTCTAAATCAGAGGCCACTAGGCTTGTTAACTTCGGTTGAGCTGTACCGATGAGCTGAACCTGCGGTGCAATGTCGATTGTGCTAACCTGGGCTACTTTCACTGGGGTCGCGGGCGGGCCCTTTTGGGCCTG
>JASFGC010000279.1:0-5198 GCA_050123975.1 Syntrophobacterales bacterium
CATAGGTGGTTTGACAGCTGCGTTTATGTCTACCTCTTGGCTAATCTGTCCACCGGTAAAACCCGTAATGCGAAGAGATGATTTGAAATGGCCATCCTTAAGGTTCACTTTCGAGACTAAATCACCCAGATCTCCTATACCAGTGAGGATACGCTCGGCCCTGATATCGAGATTCAGATCCACCGCTGAAAATGCGTCTATCGGTAGCGTGTAGTCGGGGATGACGCGGGATGTATCCTCCGCTGGTCCGGTATCTTCATTCTCATAGAAAAGTTCGACGTCGTCCAGATGAAGCTCTCGGGTAAATATACTCGCTGTGATTGTGGGGCGTGGGGGCTCGCGCACTACCGTTATACTCGCCTTTAGATCAGTCTTGCCAACCCGGAGATCCTCGTCATAGGTGAGTCGGCTGCCTCGAGCAGAAACCCTCCCCGTGGCCCGGAATTCGCCACGCAGGGGCACTGCAAAGTCAATCAAGGGGCCAAGTGCTTCGATTTCTTTGCCGGTTATTTCATGCTCGAGGTCAAACTCTTTCCTGTCAAATGGCCTGGCTATGGTACCTTCTGCCCGAAATTGCACATCTGCTGTCTGCAAGGCCACACGCACTGGGAGCACCGCATCAATTGTCCGCATGCCCGCGAGACTCACAGAGCCAACAGTGGCATTGAAAGGCGCATCTTTAAGAGTTCCAGTGACAGTGGCTGTTACCGGCTGATCCTTGCGCGCGACGAATTCCGCACTCTCAAAAGTAACATCGACCTTCTGGGCGGCGAAGATTGTAGTGTAGCTCACCTTTGCAGGACTTATTTGCAGAGTGATGGCAGCCTGTTCGAGTAAAGAGTTCAAGGTCTTACCTCTACTCCTGCCCTCCACATTCACGGCGTCCACGGTGCCGACCAGTATGTCTGGGAGTTTGAGCTGTTTGAATGTTTGTCCTGCATCAATTTGCCCGATGTCAGCTTTGAGCGAGATACTGGGCACCTTTCTACGCTGGATCAGACGAATGTTACCTTCTATGGGTGCAGTCGCCACCTTGGCGCGAAACGAAACGTTCAGGTTGCCGTTTGCAACCTTCACTTCAGACCTAACCTTTTCCACGGCAATGGGACTGTCCGCCACCCGTTTCACCTCAAAATCCAGCTTGGTGTCAAACTCTCTCAGCCAGTTAAGCTTGATAGGGCGATCCAGCAGCCCAGCCTTTCTCTTTTTGGACGAGGGCTCTGAGGCTGTCTCCATAAATTCGGCCAGCGTTAGGCGGTTTGCAGACAGCTTGGCCGTCAGCAGGGGTCGAGGTGCTTTGTCTTCCCACCGTCCACTGCCTGTGAAACGGTTTGCTCCCATCTTAACCCTCAGGTCCCGGAACTCGTGTACCCCGCCACCACTGCTGACGAATGCGCTCACATCGTACGTTTCTACACCTGGGAGCGAAACACCCACAAGGGAACCAAGCTTATCAAACCGCTTACCCGTGATATGTGTCGCGATCTGCAAGGTGTTACCATCCTTGCTGGTGACGACGGAGCCATCGCCCGTCAGCACTGCCCCAGCCGCTGATACCTCGAGCTGAACCGGCCAGTTTGTGGTATTTGCTTCGCCACTCGTCTCTGATCCGCCCTGAAAAGTCAGGGATAAGGGGACGTTGTCAAGCTTGGCCTCTATTGACGCCTTGACGAATCCACTCTGGTTTGCTGAACCGTTGCCTCGCACAATGTGAATCGTCTTCCACAGTTCGCTATCTTTAATGTAGCCCTTAAGATCGGTGACTTCATAGCTTCCCTCCCCAAACTTTGTACGAAAAGAGAACTGATACGGTCCTGCCTTGGGCAGCTCGCTGCCAAGAAGCTGGGCCAGCGTGGTGAGGGTTTCCCCTTGGAGTTGTCCATCAAGCTCAAAGCTCTCACCAGCAGTAGCAGGAGATACCGTGCCTTGAACATCTAATTTTGTGTCCGCAATGTGTAGACGGGCCTCCAGTGGCCAGGGTGTTGTTTGCGAGGAGAGTCCAAACGACCGCTCAGATTTGAAAGTAAAGCCAAGAGGCGCATCGCCGTAAGTGCCTTGCAGCGCAATCAGAAGTGGATTGTTGTGCCCGCCTGAAGCCTCTCCATTGGTAATCTTGATTGCAGGTGTGCCTGGTGCCCCCTGAATATGGGCGACAAGATCTGTGACGTTAAAGAATCCCTCGGCCGCATTCACGGCCGCTGACATCTGAAAAGGGCCAGTTGTTGGAAACTCCAGGTCGAAGAGTTTTTCCAGTGAATCCGACTGCTTCCCGCTGATTATTATGCGATAATCGAACCTGTCCCAGACAAACGCTTTCGCCATTCGCCCTTCGATGGCGAGTGACATATCGGGTCCTTGCATGTCTAGTTTTACGGACCACGGGTTTTGGGGGCCTGACAATTCAGCCGGGGAGTCGGCGACGAGCAGGATAGTATAAGGCATGCCTCTGGCAAAACCTTCGGCCTCGATCCTCTCTGGCTGTCCGGGAATGTTCCAGAGTCGAGCCTCAGTAATCACATAGCGGCTCATACTGGCATCAGCCGATATATGATAGATTAAGGCATCTCGGATCAGAAGCTGCTCGATAGCAGGCAGTCCTCTGGGTTCTCTGCTCCCACTACTGTCACCAAATGTGTAGTTGCCCGCACCATCGGGGCCCTCTTCTATGAACAGTTCCACACCTGAAAACAAAACGTCCAGAACCGTCAAATCGCCACGCAACAGCGGTAAGAGTGCTACCTGAACACTGACTTTTTCAACCCTGGCAAAATGCTCCCCGGAGGCCCAGGCTGGGTTACCGATGGTGGTATCCTCGAGTACGATCCGTGGGCGTAGTGAGCGCTCAAGAGTGATGGGGCCTTCGATCTGGAATTGACGTCCGAAGGCTGCTGAGGCACGTGCTTCCAGTTGACCACGGAAAATTGTTGGGTCCAGAAAAAGTAAAGCAGTAAACGCCACGACAACCAAAAGCAGCAGCCCAATGACAAGGAAAAGAACGAGCTTAGATATGCGCATAGTCAATAACTTTTCTGTTTGACGGTATTCATTGATCAAACCTTTCAGCTGATCTTTTTCGAGGAGCTTTCAGGCTTTTTAGACGTTGTTTTTTCCTTATTTCAAGAAGGCGCAGAATAGGTTACCGCAAATTAGAACCGAATCCAAGTTCGGGAACAATCAAAAAGTCATTAAAACCTAGCCAGATCCAGGTTTTCTATGATTAAATAACAGAGCGAAGCTGATGACTCCTTGCAGTTAACCACGGACCAAGGTGAAAGGAGTGTACGTTGAATAGAAAACAATGTGGCTTGATGAGTTTGATTTTCTTGCTGAGTGTTTTAACCTTTAGCTGTTCTACTTTGCAGTCCAGAGAAAGAGACTGCTGGAGCCAATGTGAGCGAGAGCATACAATATGTACGAATAGGTGCTGGCAGGGTCGTGATCGCACCCGCTCAGCTTCCTGTACACACAGCTGCACGGACCGTCTTATTGCCTGCAGAACGTCGTGTGAACAAGAGCAACAATCCACCTCCGCTCCATCCCCTCCCGCCAGGCGGAGCTCCTCACAATGACATAGTGAAAATGCCAACCACCCAGTCGAGAAACGGACTGAAGGCCAGGGTGAGATGTGCTTCTTCACGAATCGTAAAGATTGGTGAAGAATACGGGTTAGGCATGTTCATTGCACTGCTTTCTTTACGAAAATAAGGGGGGAGATGCAATGAACTCAGTATTTATAGTATTCGTTTGGCTGGTAGTTGCCTTTGTTATCGGGGTTGTCTTCGGAAAATTCTGCGCCGTTGGCAGCGGCCTTGACGCACAGGTTCTTGAGAAGTTTAGTATGGAATCTGACACATTGATGGACAATTTGATACCGATAGACGACTCTGTAGAAGAAGTTGCTTAGCGAAGGGCTGCCACCGCCGAGACATTTCACTTTTCTCTCTGCTTCTGAACGTCCACCGAGTAATGGGATAGGATCGCTCCAAAGCGCCCGTGCGAACTCCCGTGCCTTCGACTCCACATTCCTCCATTCTGCACAGATCTGGTAGATTATCCTAGGAAAAGCGGCGAGTTCAGGAGAAACATGATAGGCGCGAACAATAACGACACTTTTCTGTTCACGATAGAGCCCTCACGAAAACCCTTCATTCATAAGACTCTGCGGCCTTTCTAATCTCTGTGGCGAACTCTTCCAAGCACTTTGCAAATGTAAAAGCGTCCAACTGCTCCACGTTGAGAGTTTTCTTGATCCGGCGATGCACCTCTCCATAAACAAGCAGAGGTGTCGGACGTTTTGATAAAAGGGCTTCAAGTTCGAACTCGAGTGGGTCCTCAGACTTATCAGGTCCTGCAGTCTGCCACACCAAATCCCCTTTTAGTTTGAGCACGTACATGATCTAACCTCTCCAGATAGTTGAGCTACTCCCCTGTTTTCCTAAAACGTCTTTGGATGTGTCGAATTTTTTGTTAACCTGGTGGTTGTTTTCGTCATACAGCCTGTCATCATCACATAAAACTCTCAGCAAGAACAGGTTAAAACCGAATGCATCCTTTGAAATTCAGCAAGCTGTGGCTCATACTGGGGTGGTTACTAGTCACAGCTGTTATATTTCTGTCGTTGTGGCCTAAACCTCCACAACCACTGGAGTTTGAGCAAAGTGACAAACTGGCTCACTGCATCGCCTACATGGTACTCCTGCTGTGGTTTGCAAATATCTACCCACAGAAGCCCCATCACCTGAGGCTGAGTGCCACCTTCTTTGTAATGGGAGTAGGCTTGGAACTGCTTCAAACGTTCAGCGAGTACCGAACGTTTTCCTACGGGGACATCATTGCAAACGGTTTTGGTGTTTTCCTCGGTTTCTTTCTGGCTAAGACACACCTTGCGGCCTTTCTCACCACTTTGGATGCCCGCCTGTCACACTTTTTCGTGAAATAAAGAATCCGGAAGCAAAAGACCCGATCTCGGGGTTTCAGGTGTCAGGTGTCAGGTTTCAGTGTTCAGCATAGTCGCAGGCCGCGGAGCGGCCGGTCAAATCAAAGAAGAAACTGATGAACGTCGAACATCGAACGTCCAACATCGAACTTCGAATGAATCCTGTCTAATTGAAGATTGAAAGAAGGTATTCTAGTGATTTTAAAAGATTGAGCAAAGCGAAACCATCCTTCTACCTTCTGCGGTTCAATATTCGATATTC
>JASFGC010000280.1:0-5179 GCA_050123975.1 Syntrophobacterales bacterium
TATGGCAGAAGAGGTAAAGAAAGAGAAAAAGAAAAAGGAGCTGCCCATTGCGCAGGTGACCACCTGCAAGTCAACCCAGCAGATGTTGCGCAAGGCAGCGGAAGATGGTGTAGAGACCGCCTTTCATCGAGCGATGGACATGAAGGCCTGTCCCATTGGTGCGGACTCTGCCTGTTGTAAGCACTGCTCCATGGGACCCTGCCGGCTTTCTTCCAAGGATCCCTATGGTAAGGTTGGGGTTTGTGGTGCAACCATTGACACCATTGCTTCGAGGAACTTTGCTCGGATGGTGGCCAGTGGCGCGGCGGCCCATACTGACCATGGCATGAGCATGCTGGATGTCTTTCGCGGAGTGGTGGAGGGCAAGATCAAAGACTATCAGATCAAAGACGAGCAGAAGCTTTTGGATGTGGCGGAAGGGCTCGGCATAGAGACTGAGGGTCGAGAGGTCAAAGAGATTGCCACGGATCTGTACGAGGAATTGGAGCGCACTTACACCCAGGTTGAGGGAGAGATACCCTTTGTGAGCCGGGTGCCTCCCAAGACTTTGGAGAAGTGGCGTGAGTTGGACATCGTTCCCCGGGGAGCGATGCGCGAGATCATGGAGATCATGCACCGGACCCACATGGGTGTGGATCAGGACTACGAGAACATGGTACAGCAGTGTTCGCGCACGGCCCTTTCGGACGGTTGGGGTGGTTCCATGGTGGCCACTGAGATCTCCGACATTTTGTTCGGCACCCCTTCGCCTGTTTTGGCTGGTGTGGACATGGGTTGTTTGGATGAGAAGCAGGTGAACATTATTGTTCACGGTCATGAGCCGAACATGTTCGAGTCCATGATTGCCTCGGTGAATGATCCTAAGTTGTTGAAGGAGGCTGAGAAAGCTGGAGCCGAGGGGATCAATCTTTTGGGTATGTGCTGCTCCGGTGCCGAGGTATTGAGTCGTCACGGGGTACCGCATGCGGGCAATTTCATGAGCACCGAGACTGTTTTAATTACCGGTGCGGTGGATGCCATGGCAGTGGATGTGCAGTGCATCAAGCAAGGCTTGGCGCCCTTGGCCGAGTGTTACGGCACCAAGTTTTTCACCACCAATCCGCGGGCTCACATTGAGGGTGTTGAACACATTGAGTTTGATGATCACAAGCCCCGTCCGTGCACGGACAAGGTGGTAAAGGAAGCGATCAAGCGGTTTAAGGGTCGCAAGGCCAAGGTAGTGATCCCCCAGAATAAGTCTTTGGGGATTCACGGTTTCAGCCACGAGTACATTAACTACATGCTGGGTGGTACCTTCAGGGCCTCGTATGTGCCGCTCAACGACAACATCATCAACGGCAGGATCAGGGGAGTTGCCGGTGTGGTTGGCTGCACCAACCCTAGGGTGCGGCAGGACTATGTACATGTTGAGCTGGTAAAAGAGCTGATCAAAAATGATGTTCTGGTGGTGCAGACCGGTTGTTCCCAGATCTCGCTAGCCAAGGCCGGCTTGATGAAGCCCGATGCTTCGGTGCTGGCAGGAGACGGTTTGCAGGAGGTCTGTGAGACCGTTGGTATGCCTCCGGTACTGGGACTGGGTTCCTGTGTGGACAACAGCCGGATTTTGATTGCCTGTGCCGAGATGGTGAAGACCGGTGGTCTGGGTGACAGCATAGCTGATCTGCCGGTTGCCGGTGCTGCGCCTGAGTGGATGAGCGAGAAGGCCATCAGCATTGGTCAGTACGTCGTGGCCTCCGGGGTGTATACCGTCTTTGGTGTTGCCTTCCCCACCATAGCCGAGACCAAGTTCCACAATTTGCTCTTTGATGGTTTGGAGAAGCAGGGTCTGGGCAAATGGGGTTTTGCCAAAGATCCCTACGATATGGCGCATCTGATGATCGAGCATATCGACAAGAAACGTGAGGCCCTGGGCATTATGGGTGAGCGTGAGCGTGTGCTCATGGATATGGCCGATCGTATGGCTCTGGAAGTTGAAGCAGGCGATATAGACTAGGACATCTCACATACTGCGTAAGATTACACTTAAAACCCGGCAGGGCAGGGCCCCTGCCGGGTTTTTTCGTTTGCAGGAAAGATGAAGGTTTCAAGTGTCAGGTTTCAGGTGTCAGGGAAGAGAAACAAAAGCTGCAACCTAAATACCGCAAACTGAGACCTGAAAACCTGTGATTTGGTAATTATGTTTCGGGATGTGGCTTTTTTTCGCCTTGAGCCTTGTGCCCTGAGCCTTGCGCCCCCTTGCTACTGACTACTCACTACTGGATTCTTTGGCTTTCGAGATTTCTTCCTGGTGGAATCGTTGGCAATAGTCCAGAAATGCCTCTCTCGTCTGAGAGGAGACATTACCGTACAGATTCTGAATGAACACTCTGGCCAGTTTTACCTTTGTCTCTGAAAAAACCGCTCTCTCGCTCTTGAGTATTTTCCAGTACTCGATCCCTGAACAGAGTATGAAACGAATAAAATAATCGTATGAGTCATTGCCAGGCGGCAAAAGTCGAAAATATTCAATTGCTCCAGGTATATCGTTCTCGAGAACATCGAAACACATTCGATTCAAAACCTTCACATTGTCTTTTTCTTTTTCGAAATAGCTCTGGGGCCAAAAAGATCTTTTCTTGGTGATCTTATCTTCTACGAAATCTCTTATTATATTGAGTTTCTGCTGAAATAATCCGAAAGAGACGGCATTAACTGAAAGTCTCTCGAAGATTTTGTCTGAAACATTACTGCCCTTTAGCTTGAAAAGGTTGGTCAAATAGAGGCCCACAGTACCGGCTACGTAGTAGCAGTACTCATTCAGGTCATGGCGAGTATTAATGGGTTTTTTCAGGAAAGTACACATTCCTTCAGCCATTTCACCAGTCCATCTTCGCGCCAGCTTTTTCTCTTCGCCCGATAAGGTGCTGTAAAGACGTACGGTTGCTTCGTAGTTCTTGAAGACGAAAGCCTCCTCTTCGGGAGTAACCTCGAGCATACGGTTTTGCACTGCAGACGAATAGCTATCTTGCTTTAAGTGTGTACAAAAGCTCGTAATCAGATATATCTTTTCATCTGCTTCCAGACCTGTCGAGTCTTCAATTGTATCAATGGTTTTGTTCAGATTATATTCAACCATGACAGGGATCCTAAACCGATCGTCAAGGTTCAGGATGGGGAGGGAGAAACTACGAGATTGATTCATAAGAGACTGCTCATTGGCTTTTATCCATTTTTCTATCATTGAGCTGCCTGCTTTGTCGTGGAGGTCACATTGTTTTTCATTATCGTTCGCTACTATATATGTTTTTTTTCGTATGAATCAATACTTTTACTCCCGCCAGAGGACAGAAGGCAAATTGATTCATGAGCAAGTTAGTCAAACAGATGAATTGTTTACCGCGCGCAGCGTCCTGAGCTTGCCTGCCCTGCCTGTCCCGGGCATAGTTACGGGGAGCTTGTCGAATGGGTCGATGGGTCTTCTGCTTACTACTGACTACGCTCCCATTTGTCCAGTATTACCAAAGCCCAATCGCTTGCTCTAAGAGGCTTTAATCTGGTAAATTAAACTAATATTAATTTCACTGCCTCCTCCAGCCCTTGTCTATCAAGCCAACAAGTACACCTGGAGAAATCTACAGCCAGAAAGGGAAGATTTGAATTCGTCTTTAGACTCAAAGCAGATTTCCAGCAAGGAAATCCTGGCTCAGACAGGAATATCCAGAGCTACCCTCAACAACTATATCGGGCTGAACCTCATCCCTCCACCCACCGTTCGTAAACCGAAAGAGCTTGGTGGCCCAACCAAGATCGGTTACTTCCCTGAGTGGGTTGTGGACCGAATAGAGAGAATTCGCCAGCTCAAAAGTGAAGGAATGCGAATGTCGCAAATTGTCATGCACTTCATGGATGAAGAAAAAAAAGTCTTGCCCGCTGAGGTTGAATCGCAACCTGACCTGGTTTACCAATGGCTCGAACAGATTCCTTTTCCTGCCGTTTTGCTGAATAGAAATTGGGAGATCATCCAGTCAAATCATGCAGCCGAGAACCTCCTTCTAACGTGGCGAGATCGCGGAACTGCTTCGGTGACAAAAAACAACTTTTTCTCTGCCTTCTACATCAGGGAACTGATAAGTGGCTTTACAAACTGGGAAGACATTCTCACAGCACACATTCGTCTGGCCAAGAGAGATCTCACCGAAGACTCACTTGCCCAGATGTGCCGCGGATCGGAATACCACACGGAAGAGGAGATAAGGCGATTATGGCGTGGAGTTGAACCCCTGGATGATCGTCCGTTTCATCACCAAACACTGGTTCTCAAACATGTCGACGGTGAAACCAGACACTGCACGCTTTTTTCCAGTGCTTTGCGTCAGGGGACTCTTTTGCTTTACGTACCAATTCATATGCAATTGGACCGCATTCTGGAGCAGCTCCTGGGTACAGTGGAACTCTCCAGAAAGGTGCTGTCTCGAAAAGATCCATCCCTTATACCTCTTTGCATTTTAGCGGCCCGGCTGGAATCTGACCTCCATTTACGCACAAGCCTCCCTCCAGCCGAATACCTCGACTTGATGAACCAGATTATCCTGACCTCACATCAATGCTTTAAAGATCACGGAGGTACACCGGCACGCTCGTTTCAAGAAGGTGCTGTCGGCTTTTTTTGGGCCGCGGATGACCCACCGCACAATTACCTTTTCCGGGCATTGGTGTGCAGTCACTCTCTGCGGAGGATGATCGGCGATCTCGACCGAAAGTGGAAATACAAGCATGCCTGGAGCAATACCTTGCGTCTGAACATAGGTATTCATTGCGGCCACGAATGGGCGGGAACAATACCGTCAGCGCTGGCGTTCGAATTTACTGTGCTGGGCGACACCTTGATGGAGACGGTAAAGCTGAGTGAATTTTCTAAGGGGGGAGCTATTTGGGCCAGCAAAGAAGTGATTGAAAATCTGTCTCCCTCCGACCGAAAGCGGGTGGAATGTGGTATTCGACTGGGAGTTTATGAGAAACGATTTGTAAGCCCGAATATCTACTCGCCGGTGAAAGAACTCCTGAGCCGAGATGAATTAGAAGGGAGAGGGCTGCAACCAATAAGCAACCTGGCGGTTACGGAAGTTGTGGATGTCTTCCCATAGCTTCAAGGACTGCAGGGTTTGCTGAGCTGTTATCCATAAACCACATGGACCAAATT
>JASFGC010000281.1:0-5165 GCA_050123975.1 Syntrophobacterales bacterium
ACTATGGATATTGTCAATTTCATACTGTCCTGGATTCCGCTCCTCGTTATTATGGTGCTGGCGGTTGGGTTGAAACGACAAGCTTTGGAGCTGGCCTTCTGGGGTACCCTCTGCATCGTGGGATTGGTATTTTTCTGGTTCAAGACCAGCCCTAGCGTGGTCTTCCTGGCAGCGGTGGACGGCGTCTTGACCAACATGCCTCTTCTGCTGGTCATCTATTTCGGCATGTTGCTCTCCGGCTTGCTACTGGACACCGGATCTTTAACCCGGGTGGTGGACTGGTTTTCCGGCCTAACCAAAGACCACTGGCACCGCACCGTGCTGATTACCGTGGGCACGGGGAACTTCATGGAAGGTGCGGGGATAGTTGCCGAGCCCATAGTGGCGCCCATGCTCAGAGCGGCAGGGCTTCCGGCAACCGGGTCTGCCGCGCTTTCCATCGCTGGATATTCCGGGCTGATGATCCTGGAGTTGGGCGGGGCAATATTGACTGTTCTCGCCCTGGTAACAGGTTTGAACATGCAGCAGCTGGGCAGGGAGGTGGCGTACTTGTCCATTCCTGCTACTGTGCTGATGGTTCTCTCTATTCCCTGGCTCCTGGGCCAGGCCCAGGAGCTGAAAAACCGGTTCCTCCTCTTCCTGACCGCAAGTCTTCTGGCTTCGGGCGGGGCTCTGTTTGCCGTTTTTTATCTGGGACTCACAATCTCAGGACTTTTCGGCGGCCTGCTCGTCATCATTGGACTTTCCCTGGTTGGCAATCGCCACCTCAGCTTGAACAAAGATCTATTCAAGGATATGGCTCCTTTTGTCTTTCTCGTGGTTTCACTCTTTACTGTAAATCTTGTACCTCCCCTGAAACGTTTTACCGTGGAAGCCTGGCCCGCGGCGGTCAGCGTCGTGCCTGGACACGTCATTCATTTCCGACCTCTGCATTCCGCTTACACCTATATATTTCTCTCTTATATTTTGGCACTTTTACTGGAGCGAGACAAAGATTCTACCATTGCCAGCTTTCTCGCCACCAACCGGCGAGCCTGGAAGCCCGTCCTAGCCATGGCCCTTTTCGGCGCCGCTGGACAGATCATAGCGTACTCAGGATTCGAGCCAGGATTCCAGCGCATGAACCCCACCCACAACATAGCCCTGACCCTGGCAAACGGTATGGTGGTGATCTCGGGCCAATTGTATCCCGTATTTGCCCCGTTGATCGGCTGGGTAGGTACATTCCTGACTGGGTACGGCACTGCCTCCATCGTGCTGTTTGGCAAACTTCAGGTTACCACGGCAAACTTGCTTCAGGTGTCGCCATCCCTTCTGGCCAGTGGTATGGCGGTTGGAAGCGCAGTTGGATCCATCTCTTCACCGCTCAAGATAGCCCTGGCGGCTTCCATGTGTGGGGCCGAAGGAAGGGAAGGGTGGATCCTTGCCCGCACCATACCCCTGGGCATCGGTGCAGCCCTGGTGCTGGGATTGGTCCTGCTGCTGATGCTCTAGAAACATCCGGCCTAAAATACATTTATTCTTGACAAATCATGGCTATCTGTTAAAGCGATAGATGTTGTTAAAGCACATTGCTATCGAGAAATGAGCAATTCTGCGGAGATGAATGGTATGGAAAAACGAACCTTTGCCAGAATTCCGTTCAAAACCAAGGCCATTGTGAGGCAAAAAGACTCCACCGTTATAGGGATAGTTGAGAATCTCAGTTTGGCCGGAATATTCTTGAAGACGCCGGAAAGGTTGGGGCTAAACAGGCTTGTCAAAATTGAACTTTTATTCACCGGTACTTCTTCGCAGATTTCCATTATTCTGGACGGCAAGATCACGCGCCATGAGAATATCGGCATGGGCATCGAGTTTAGAAATTTGGACCTGGATGCATTCTTCCATCTGAAAAATCTCATTACCTACAATACAGACAAGATTGACAAGGTGAAAAAGGAGTTTCAAAAATACGCCAAAAAACAGGATCAGAAAAAGTGATTCAAGATAAAACAAAACCTTCTCAATAGGGTTCTCATCCTTTTAATACATCACCTGGTAACCGTCTCAAACCCTTCCCGTTACGAACCTTCCTTGATCTAAACAAGAAACGTTTACGCATTAATAATCTAGTTGAAGTACTTTTGCTATCAGTGTGTTTTATTCATAACTTATCCAGAAAACTCATAAAGGATTTTGCTGTGTTTTTACACTGAACAAACAGGTAAGTTCCCTGCATTATGGACTTTTTTGTTGCGCCGCCTGGTAATTTGTGCTAATCTCCAAACAGTTAATTTCCACATTCCATCTGAAACACATTTGCAGCGGCGCACGTTCCAATTATCTTGCTCCTCTCATCTCTGACTTTCTGGTGCTTAGTTTCAATCAGTTGTCGAAGGGACGTGTTGACAATTGATGTTGTGCATCTCTCAAGCAAACATGACCAGCTTGAGAAAGGAGTTGTCACAGCAAGCAAAGCTTCATAACACCCCATCAAGTACTCTACTTGCAGCAGACTGAATGCACTGCTAGGAGGTGATCATTATGATGCGGAGCAACAAATTCTCCATTGTCAGTGTCATCATTCTTATGTTTCTCATGTTATCTGTGCCGAGCTTGATCCAGGCCGACCCTCCTGTAAAGGTAAAAAACAAGACTACCCGCCAAATCAGATTTAAGGCAAAGCGATTCCAAACAACCACGGGAAAGAGGCCAGCAATTTCTCCGCAGCTCGCCATATCTAATTATGCAGAAGGAACAAAGGGGTATTACATCGTCCAGTTTCAGGGTCCTGTAGAGCAGGCCTGGAAAGACCAGGTTAGCGCAACTGGGGCAGAGATCTTACACTACATTCCTGACTACGCCTTTAAAGTCCAGATGACACCAGCCCAGGCCCGCCAGGTGGAGAAACTGGAGTTTGTTGTCTGGGTGGGACTTTATCATCCCGCTTATAAACTCAGCCCGGACCTGAAGCGCATTGGCACTCACATCTATAACGTGCGGATAGAGCGTAATGCGAACGTCGGCCTGGCAAGAGCAGCCATTGCCAACAGCAGCGCCAAGGTCTTGAGCCGCAGGGGGAAAATCCTGCAAGTGGCCGCAGACTCGACCCAGCTCGACGCCATTGCCCGGGTTCTCGATGTGGCCTGGGTGGAGAATTTCATGCTCAGGGAGAAGCACAACGAATACGGCGGCGGTGTAATTATGGGCTCCGCAACAGCCAATTCGGCCGGTTACGATGGCTCCACCCAGACGGTCGCCATAGCCGACACGGGCCTAGGCGCCGGGACAGAACAAAATGCCCACCGGGACATCCTTCCCTCAAGGATTAGTCAGATCTATGACTGGCCCGGTAGTTCTTCAGCAGGCTGTTACTCGGTTATATCAGATGGCCCCCGAGACGTTGACTCCGGCCACGGCACCCATGTAACGCTCTCAGCTCTGGGCGAAGGCGGTTTGTCTGGCGAGGGACAAGGGGTTGCGCCAAGTGCCGGACTGATCTTTCAGGCCGTGGAGGATTTTGTTGATTTCCAGTCCATTTGTGCGCCCTTGTATGCTGATGGCTACTACTTGATCGGGATTCCGCTCGACATCAGCGACCTTTTCCAGCAGGCATATAGTTATGGTGCCCGCGTCCACTCCAATTCGTGGGGGAGCGATGCAATGGGCGATTACACCGTGGACAGCGCCAATGCCGATGCATTCATCTGGAATAACAAAGATATGGCCATAACATTCTCGGCTGGCAATTCTGGTACTGACGCAAATGGGGACGGGATAATTGATGAATATTCGATGGGCTCGCCGGCTACGGCCAAGAACGTCATCAGTGTCGGCGCCAGCGAAAACGAACGTGCGGATGATTACCCCTGCGATCCCTCGACATGGTGCGATGGTGACAACGAGCCCCTGTTGACCTATGGCCAGAGCTGGCCGGGAGACTTTCCTGCCAACCCCATAAAAGATGACCCAAGCGCAGGCAACGCCGAGCAGATGGCGGCCTTCTCCAGTCGCGGCCGCACCAATGATGCTCGCATAAAGCCCGATGTGGTCGCCCCGGGCACCTGGATGCTCTCCGGCTACTCCGATCTATACCAGGAAAGGTATGATCCCTCCACCAACCCCCAAAATAATGCCTGGCAGTATGATGGTTGGGGTGAGCCGTACAGTGAATATTACAAATACATGGGGGGCACTTCTATGGCGAGTCCCCTCGTCGCGGGTGGCGCTGCCGTGGTGCGCGATTTCTACCAGAAGGACTATGGTCACAGCGCCAGTGCCGCTCTGGTCAAAGCCACCCTGATCAACTCTGCCGACGATTTGTTGGACGAAAACAATGATGGCGTTAATGATAACGCCTTTCCCATACCCAACGTACACGAGGGCTGGGGAAGGGTAAATTTGACGAACGCCACAGACGACAGCCATCAGTTCGTCGACGAGACCAACGGCCTGCAAACCGGAGAGGAGTTTACCTATCAATTTATCGTTACTTCGGCGATTACGCCTTTCAAGGTCACCCTGGTGTGGTCCGATTACCCCTCCACTGAAGCGGCGTGGAAGCACCTGGTCAACGACCTCAACCTGGAGGTTACCTCACCTGATGGTGACAGCTATTTGGGTAATCGTTTCCAGGGCGGCTGGTCCATAACTGGCGGTTACCCAGATGATCAAAACAACGTGGAGAACGTCTATGTCGAGTCGCCTACGGTTGGCAACTGGACCGTGAAAGTGCAAGGCTACAACGTGCCTTACGGTCCTCAGCCTTTTGCCTTAGTGGTTGACGGCGTCGATTCCAATACTCCGCCGCAAGCGCTCTTCACCGCCAATCCAATTTCGGGCGAAGCACCGTTGACGGTAAACTTTGACGCTTCAGCCTCAAGCGACCCTGACGGTGACTCGCTCACCTATGATTGGGACTTTGGTGACGGCAACATCGATACGGGGCTGACGGTCAGCAATACCAGTAATACCTACTCGGCTGGAGGCACTTACACTGTAGTGCTCACTGTCGATGATGGAAATGGAGGCACTGACACGGCCAGTCAGGTCATTACGGTCACCGTGAGCCAGTCACCGGTTGCGGATGCCGGAGCTGATCAGAATGTTATCGATACGGACGGTGACGGCTCTGAGTCGGTTACCCTTGATGGTTCCGCTAGCTATGATCCCGACGGCGGCGC
>JASFGC010000282.1:0-5161 GCA_050123975.1 Syntrophobacterales bacterium
AAAAATAATACTTTTCCTACTTGACAAAACAAGCCAAGTGTGTGGTAAATTTCAACCGCTGCGCTTTTTGAATTATCAGTTCATAGAATTTTCTCATCGCCCCAGTATTGTTCTTCCCTACCCTATCCTTTTGTATTTTTGGCAATCATAGCCCGGACATTTTATGAATTGCTGTCGCGAGACCACAAAGATGGACGTGCCACCTGGCAACCGCAGGGTGTTGGATCCGAGGCGTACTTGAACAGTACGTCGCAGGGTCCGATACCCGAGGACGCCAGGAAGGACGGCCATATAATTCGCGCTCGCTGCGCTCCGCTCAGTCCCGCACCGCAAGCGGCATCTGCGACAAGCGGGTTCCCAGTTTCGTGGTCGCAGCAAGTGATTCATGAAATATCCGGGCTAGATATGGACAAATGAGCCGGGAAAAAATTTTCCTGGTGTCACGTTACCTCAATTCTAAGAGTAGGAGGGGAATTATGGGCTTACGCATGCGGGATAGACTATTTGGAAATGTGACATCCATCTTCCGATTTGAACACCCCAAACAGTGCCCGGAGGGCCACAGGCAGATTTCTTGGGTATCGAGCGAGAGTGATGTCCACTGCTGGCTTTGCGACAAAACCTATCCCATCACTGAGTGTTTCGCTGCACACGGCGAAAGCCAACAAACCGCAAATAACTAACTGAAAAGGGTGTTTTCTGAGCCGATTTCACGTGGCACTTTCCCAACACATGTGTAGATTAGACAACAGTTTTTTGCTGGGTTTATTGACGGTAAAAATTATAACCATTTGGATTATTTAGAAAACTAATCCATGACTCGAATAGGCATGCTTCTTGTTAGAGTAGATACTAGAGAGATGGCTACAAATCTCTCTTAGTAGGACCCCCATAGAGTGCGGTCCCACTACATAACCCCCACTGGGTTAGACATCGGATGAGTCTTGAATGGGTGAAGAGACGTGTCCTGTCAGTGGGGGTTTCGTTTTTTTACTCTACCCTTCCCCGCCGCATCCAGTCTTTGCAAGCACCACAGGGAACGGCTCAAGGCTCAAGGTACAAGGTACAGGGCAAAAACAATAAGAGAAGACTTATTCTCTCCTTATGCCTTGCGCCTTACGCCTTGCGCCTTACTCCTCTTCAGCCAGTAAAGCTCTTCAACTCTGATCTGGCTCGGACAACCAGGTTTTCGTGGCTGAACAAATTATCGTTGAAAAATTCTGTTGAAAAGTGAGAATTCATATTTACATGTCACCTTATTTACGGTAGTCTGCTCATCTGAATTTGAAATTGTACTATTCTCAAAGGAGACCTCGAGTGCATCCTGTTCGTGATGATCGTCGGCGTGGAAATGATCGGCGCAAAGGCAGTGATCGACGCAGTGGTCGAGATCGTAGGAGGGTGAACGATCCTCACTATATCGGTGTGGAAAGACGTGGCAGTGTAAGCATTGATGATGATTTAAAATGCCAGCGGTGTACAGCATGTCTGGGGAACTCGCGAGTTCTCATTTTAGAATGTCCTTTTCCAGACAAAGATTGCATGTATAAGCAATATCAAGAGATTATCCATTACGTTACCTATCCAAGTGCGCGCCTGGAAAATGAATCAGCTGTGGTCGCCAGTTCGTCTTCTGATATTTCATCCTACGGTATCATCCTGATACGCCCGGATCCTATCCTGGAAAAGAATCAAATATATTATATTGATGTTACTGACGGCCACCTTCCCTGAAAACCGCCCGTGATTTGTTTCCAAATCCCAGCCCGGATATTTCATGAATTGCTGTCGCGAGACCACGAAGATGGTCGTGCCACCTGGCAACCGCAGGGTGTTGGATCCGAGGCGCACCTGAACGGTGCGTCGCAGGGGCCGACACCCGAGGACGCCAGGAAGGATGGCCATATGATTCGCGCTCGCTGCGCTCCGCTCAGTCCCGCAAGCGGGTTCCCAGTTTCGTGGTCGCAGCAAGTAATTCATGAAATATCCGGGCTAGACCAGCGACTTCCCCTGGTATTCCTGGTTTCGGCTCACCGGTCCATACGCTCTTACCGGCCTTACTTTATAAGTGGCAATTGAGTACATACTCTTGGAATTGGATTACTCAATAGTAAAAGAAAATTGCCATCTATATATGAGTTAACTATTTATATTAAATAGAAAAATAGTAATGATAAGCATTGGTATGATTTGTGCCTCTCAGTTTTTCAACAATTTTAACCAACAAGCTCTCGCTTCTTGCACCCTCTTAGAAGATGACCGAAGATAATAAAATAACGCTTAACAAGGTCATATGTACTCAGTGTAAGGCGTCCCTGCTGATTCGGCCAACTGAGAAAAAATGTCCAGTATGTGGGGATCTCCTGCCTCACGCTGATAAGAAAAACTGACCAATACTATCTCCGGCAATGGTCCGAAAATGGGAATATTCATTCGTGGTAAAGCCTGTCCCAAATGTGGCGGCATTGAGCGGCACCGAATAAGACGCAGTTTCTGGATGCGCTTTCTACCCGGCAGCAGGTACTATCTCTGTGAGCACTGTGAGGTGAAGTTTCTCTCTTTGTTTGCGCTCATCTCGATCAACTGGCCATTTGGCGCGGTTGCCTAGCCTGGAAATCAGGGCTCATTTTCATTCATCCAGTAGCTTCCTTTATCCTCATCCTTGCCAGCACACTGAAGTGGTACTTTTCGTAACAACTTAGGCATTTAGTTGCCAATTGTCGGCGGTAATGATTGAGTTGTGTCTGGTTATAACTTATCAACATTATTTGGAAAATAAAAACTGATCTGAGATGGCACGATTTTTTCATAATCCTTGAATTCGGCGGGGCTTCCTCTTTGTTTTCTCTTCTTTCGGGATGTCAGGTCCCCTCCGAGGTTGGCCCTGCCTGGCCCCCACTGGTCTCCCAGTTGAAGATCAGTGGGGGTTTTTTCTCTTCCAGGCTGTTCGTGTGGGATGTGAGATGTAAGATTTCGAATTGCGAATTTCGAATTTGAAAAAGAAGAGGACATGGGGCATAGAGCATAGAGAAAAACAGCTGGCAGCTAGCAGCAGACAGCTGGCAGAAAGAACTAGGAACTAGGAACTAAGAACTAGGCAGAACAAGAAGACGCGGGGACCCGGAGAAACGGAGACACGGCGAGAGATAACAAGTCTAACACTCCAAGCACTCTAAACGATTTGACGAATCAACGATTTAACGATTTACCGTTTACTGCTGAAACCTGACACCTGAAACCTGAAACCTCAATTCTGGCTACTGACTACTGGCTACTGGATTCTTTGCTTCTCTTTCCTGACACCTCCATAACACCTTCTAAAGTGTTGACACGGAGCGTTTGCGTAATTATTCTAGCGATTCAAAGTTTTCACTCCGATTAGCTAATGTTCACCCATTTGAGTACTTTACTTCCCCAATTCCCTGAAGGAGATAGCATGAGTGAATTAACCAAGATGATCGTTTTGCCGGTGGACGGTTCTGAAAATGCCCACAGATCTTTGGAATACATTGATCTCATGTTCGGCAAAGACCACAGCCTGGAAGTAACTCTTAAATATGTCCTTCCCAGTCTGCCGCCAATCCTTGCAAATGATCGTTCTATGAAGCGTGAGACCGCGACCAAGTTAAAAGCTCTAGAGAACAAAAGCATCCGTATGGCTGAAAAAATCCTCAGCCAGGCCAAGAACTTCTTCCTTCAGAAAGGTTTCGACGACGACCGGGTGCAGACAGTCTATCGAAAAAAAGCGGATAGTATTCCCCAAGACATCTGTAATTGGGTGGAAAGCAAGAGGGCTGATTCTGTGCTTATCAGTACCCGCGGCCGCAGCAAACTGGAAGCCTTTTTCATGGGCGAGGTCTCCAGCAAGCTTCTGGAATACTGCCGGGTATGTCCGGTGTGGATCGTGGAGGGTAAGGTGACTTCAAACCGGGTGCTGGTTGCCGTTGACAGCTCGGATAATGCCCTCAGGGCAGTAGACCATGTGGGCTTCATGCTTGCCGGGACCGATAGTTCGGTGACTCTTTTTCACACCATGCGGCACTTGAGACGTTTTGTTCCCAAAGAGGTATTAAATGAGGCTCCCGAGCTCGAAGAGCTCTGGAAAACCAAGGCGGGCCAGGAAATAGAACCGTTCATGAAGAAAGCTAAAGAAATGCTTCTGCAAGCTGGCCTCAAGGAGTCTCAGATAACAAAAAAGGTGGTGGACGGCAGCAGAAGCGCGGCCAGTGATATTCTGGACGAGGCCCGCAACAACGGCTACGGCACCATTGTAATGGGGAGGCGAGGCCTTTCTGGAGTGAAAGAATTCTTTATGGGTAGCGTTTCCAGCAAAGTCCTGTATGGCAGCACCAGGATGGCCACCTGGATCGTGCTTTAGAGCTCCAGAAAAAGAATCTTGGAGTTGTCGTAATTGTCAATTTTTGACCTCGATCTCCCGGAGAATGAACTCTTTATCAGCCGTTACTTTGTCATTTGGTTCAAGCTATGACAATGCTTAGAGAGCAATTGGTTCCGCCACCGGTGCGATCTCTGCATGGACGGGTAGATTTGCACTATATTGCTTGGTTAAATCATCCCAAAAAGATGGTCTAACTGCTTTTGAGTGCACCAGCCTTAGATAGCCCAGTTCTTATCGTGTACCCTCGTCGAATCCACTGTGTCATCAAATCTATGGATATCTTATAGATTTATGATTATACTTGTGTGCCTATAGCTGCGGGGCGACGAGGAGTACGCGAGCTTCTGTGCTTCATGGGTCTTTTGTAGAGATTAATTTGTGCCAGTCAATTAACATTTGACCCGTCCATACACGCCTGATACAGGAGACCTCTGATGCTCATCTCGGAGTCTTAAAAAAACGGTAGCAGTGTTGCTCACGCTCCCAAACAGCTTTCGTGTGCCCCGGAGGCAAATATATCTAGGAGCTAACCGATGGAAAAAGATGCTCATTTTACCAGAGGTCATCCTCCCTTAGGCTATCCGAAACAAGACCAGGGGAAGAGGTGGCGGTTTGTGCTCCAAGGTGGCGTACGGGCGGCACTTCTTGCCCTCTTTTGGTGGGTTCTGTCAAATGGCAATCAGGAGTCCTGGGTCGTTGGTGGACCGGTGGTGCTTTTTGCAACCGGTTCTAGTCTCCTGCTGTCGCACGGAGCCAGGCAAC
>JASFGC010000283.1:0-5147 GCA_050123975.1 Syntrophobacterales bacterium
TGATCCTGGTCTGCGGCAAGCATTCGCCTCCCAAACTCGGGGAGGGTTCCACCAGGGTTACCTGCATGCCGGCCTCGGCTTGCTGCAAGGCTGCAGCCACCCCAGCAGGATCACCTCCAAAAACAATTACCCTTTTCTTTGACACCGTTCTATCCTCCAACAATGGAAGTCAACTGATACTAAGAAGTCTTAATTTCGAATTTCGAATAACGCCTATTCCCTTAGCTCCGCATACTGTAGATACTAGATTTCGATATCCACTTTTATTTACTAACCACAGAGACACGGAGAGCACAGAGAGAATCTTTTTTTGCCCGATCGGGAGCCCCGCTTACTCAGCGGGACAGGCCTCTGATCGGGCAAACCGGGAACCCACCCGCAGGGTGGGACTCCAAGCGAAGCGCGGAGAAAAGATCGCAGCCCTTCGGGCACGATCTAGTAACCCGGTGGCTTCATGTCAAGGGTCGGAGGCAGGCTAAAGAGCTTTCGCCGTAGGCGGAGGCTCTTTTCCCTGGCCGTCGTCTCCCGGCCAGGGGAAAAACACCCTCCTCTGTGTCCTCTGTGCCTCTGTGGTGAAATTTCAAAATGGTCAACTTTTCGCCTCAGGCGACCTGTGCCGCTGGTTCTATTGCCTTGTAACGCGGGGAATTGCCCTTCACACCATCCAGGTCCACCAATCCCCTCCGTTGCAGGGCCAGGACATATCTGAGCACATGCGGCGGAGGAAGCTTTAGCCGGGCGGCAAGGTCCTTGACTGCAAAAGCTTCTTGGCCTAGTTCCCGCAGAATCTCGTGGGTGGCCACTTCATCCATTACAATGGTGTCCAAGGTGCGCCACATTTCATGTTCGGTAAAAACTTCGCCGTACTTGTTCCCTTCGGTAGCGAACACGGTGAATTTTCCAACCACCCAACGCAACTTTTCCCGGGCGAGGACAGTTTTTGCTATGGCTAGCTTCTTTTTGAGCTCCGGAAGCTCCAGACTATCCCCAGTCCCCAAGGGACCCAGCTCCCGAACACCTTGGTTAAAGTCAGTAACCAGCTTGACAAACCGTTCACCCTCGGCAGAGGAACACTGATCAAAGGAGACTCGTTTGGCACTGAGGCCCACAGAGGTCAAGACTCTTGCCGCGAGTTCAACCTTGATCTTGCCCTGGACATTACCGGTGATGTAGTGACAGTCGCCGAAGTGGCAGCCGACCACCATGACGCCATCCGCGTCATTGGTGAACGCCTCGGCAATCATAGTGGGGTCAACCCGGCCTGTACACATAACTCGGATGATGCGAATATCCGTTGTATATTGAATCCTGGAAACTCCAGCGAAATCAGCCGCTGCGTACCCTCACCAGGTGCAGCAGAAAACCAGGATTCTGGGAGTGAAATCTGACAAGAGAGTCACCTCCTTCTAGAAGATCAAATTCGAAATCCGAAGCACGAAATCCGAAACAATTTTCAAATTTTCAAAATCCAAATCACCAAAACATTTTCGGGGTTCTTATTTGCCTTGTTTCGAACATTGGAGAATTTGAATTTCGGATTTGTTTCGAATTTCGATATTCGATATTCGGATTTATGCAATTGAGCCAGTCTTACCTTATAATGTCAACTTGAGCCTCGAATTAGCTACTTACCCACTAAGAAATGCTCTGATCTGTTCCTCTACTTGCTGGTCGGTGTAGGAATTTATGCTCAGGGCGTGCACGTAGCAGGTGGCAGCACATATGCCGCACCCCTTGCAGGCCACAGGGATTACCCGCACTTTCCGGCCCTTATCTGTCTGAGCGATTTCCAAGGCGCCGTAAGGACAGAGGGCAACACAGAGCCCACAGCCTCTGCAAGCATCCTCGTCGGCCAACACTGAGACAATTGGTTCTATGGTCATTACACCTTTGGCCAGAGGGATTGAGGCGCGTGACGCGGCCCCAAGTGCTTGAGAAATGGCCTCGCGCAAAGTGGCGGGATAGTGGGCGTTTCCACACAGATACACACCATCAGTGGCAAAGTCCAACGGTTTCAGCTTAACGTGACCTTCCAGGAAGAACTTGTTCTCGTCTAAAGTAACGCGCAGGAGCTTGGACAGGGCTTCGTTATCCTCACCGGCAATGAGGGGCGTGGAGAGGACCACCAGATCCTGCGGTATTTCGAGTTCGCGGCCCAGAAGGTGATGGTAGACTTTCACCGTATTCTCTTGAACCTCGGGAGGTCTTTCCTGATCGTATTTTATGTACCGTACACCCAGCTGTTTGGAGTGCTGAAACAGGGCCTCATTTTCGGTGCCATAGGCCTGGATGTCGCGGTAGAGAATGTGTACGTTGGTTTCAGGACTCTGCTCCTTGATGAGGATGGCGTTCTTGATGGCGGTCATGCAGCAGATGCGGGAGCAGTACTTGCGTTCCTCATTCCGGGCGCCAACACACTGGATCATGACCACGTTATCGGCTTTGAATTTCTTGGTTTTAAAGAACGCTTCCAAATCAAACTGGGTGATCACCCGCTTGCCGTCGTAATGAAAGAGCCCTTCCGGCTTGAACACTTTGGCGCCGGTTGCAATTATGATCACGCCGACACCGAAATCCTGCTCAACACCATTGGTTGACACGTTCACTTCATAGTGGCCGATGTATCCCTGAATCTCATTAATGGTGGTGGAGGTAAGAACACTAATGTTTTCATGGGTACTGACCGCCTCTACCTGTTTGGCGAGCAACTCTTTTGCATTGACGTTGGCGGGCGCCAGTTTGTGCAGGTTTCTCAGCAGTCCGCCCATTTCCGCAGACTTCTCCACCAGGAACACCTGGTAGCCCCGGTTGGCCAAAGCCAGAGCCGAGGTCATGCCGCTTATGCCGCCGCCGATGACTAGAGCTTTGGGATCCATCTCTGATTGAATGGGTTCCTGGGGCTGGAGCAGGGCAGCCTTGGCCACTCCCATGCGAATGAGGTCTTTGGCCTTGTCGGTGCCCTCCTCGCGCTCCTGCATGTGAACCCACGAGCATTGGTCACGGATATTGACCATCTCGAAAAGATACGGATTGAGACCGGCCTCTTCACAGCTCTCACGGAACAAGGGCTCGTGAGTTCGCGGGCTGCAGGAGGCAACAACAACGCGGTTGAGCTTCTCAGCTTTGATGGCATCTTTAATTTCGTTTATGCCGGTCTCAGAACAGGTGTAGAGGTTTTCTTTCACGAATACGACATTTGGCAGAGTTTCGGCATATTCAGCCAGACTCGGGCAGTCCAGATAGCCAGCGATGTTGCTGCCACAGTCACAGACAAAGACTCCGATACGAGTATCTTCGGCCAATTTTACACCCCTTTTCTTGTGACGCGGAGAGTGGGAGACACGGCGACACGACGAATATATACTTTCTCCGTATCACCGTTTCTCCATTTCGCCGCGTCGATTCTTTTTCGAAAAAAATTACGAACCACCAACTGCGACCCCACCAGATAAAAATATAACTTCGGCGGCGCGAGCGGCGGCACTGCTCGCCTGGGCCACGGATTCAGGAATGTCCATGGGCCCCTGAGCACAGCCACAGGCGAAAATTCCGGGACGGCTCGTGTCTAAAGGGATAAGAGGATCTGTTTTGAAAAAGCCATTCTCATCCAGATCCAAACCCATGAGCTCGGCCAGCTTCGGAGTCCCTGCGGAGGGAACGCAAGCTGTGGCCAAGATCACCATGTCGAAGGTTTCGTGCTCAACCTTTCGGGTAGTGGTGGACTCATACCAGACGATAGGATTGTGGGCTTCATCCTCTGTGATCTCTGCGACACGACCCCGAATGTATTGAATGTTGGCGGAGTTGCCGCCGCGCAATTTATACTCCTCAAAACCTCGACCCACAGCTCGCAGGTCCATGCAAAAGATGGAAGAGGTGGTCTCATTGTCATGTTCGTAAGCAATCATGGCCTCTTTGACCGAATGCATGCAGCAATAGGAAGAGCAAAACCGATTGAAACGAAAATCCCGGGAGCCCACACACTGGACAAAAGCTAATTTCTTTGCGGTATGAGAGGCTGCATCTCTCTTTTTCAAGGGAGCCAGTGTTTCTTCAGCAGCAGCAGCTTTCCCTGCAAGCGTGGCCCAGCGCTCGAAGTCGGGATCATCGCCAGCCTTGCCAGCTTTAAACTCTTTGATGAATTTCGAGGTTTTCTTACCGTGCTTTTCCTCAAGCTTGTCGATCTGGCGGTTGAATTTTTTGAGATTTTTTTCCAGGGCGGCAATTTCAACCCGGAGAGCCAGCTCCGAGGGTCGATCCAGATGGCCGTGGGTGGGACCGCTGGCACTCAGGAGCCGTTCGAGCTCCATAGCGGTGACCACATTGTCAATGCGGCCGTAGCCATATTCTGGAATCACCGAGGGATCGAAGATGTCGTATCCAGTGGCCAGAACGATAGCACCCACCTCCAGGTCGAGCAATTGGTCTTCTTGCTCGAAATCAACAGCGTCTGCCTGACAGACCTTGGCGCAGATGCCACATTTTTTGCCTTGGCCCAACTGGCGGCAATTTTCGGCATCAATGCAGTGGGTTGAGGGAATACCTTGGGGGAAGTACTTGTATATGGCCTTACGCTCACCCAGCCCGATGTTGAACTCATCCTCCACCTTGGAAGGACATTTTTCTACACAGGCACCGCAGCCAGTACAGAGATCTTCGTTTACATAACGGGCTTTCTTGCGCACCTTGAGTTGGAAAGCGCCAACTTCACCACTCACCTCTTCAAGGTTGCTATAGGACAGGAGATTGATCTTGGGATGCCGACCGGCATCCAGCAACTTGGGCGAAAGAATTCAGATGGCGCAATCGTTGGTGGGAAAAGTCTTGTCCAACTGAGCCATCTTGCCGCCAATGCACGGCAGCGTTTCCACCAGGTGGACCTGGATACCCATCTCGGCTAAATCCAGGGAGGCCTGAATGCCGGCGATGCCGCCGCCGAGTACCAAGACATCGTTATTCACAGTTCACCTCGCAAAAAATGTCTAAAGTGTCTAAAATGTCTAAAGTGTCTAAAGTGTCTAAAGTGTCTAAAGTGCCTAAAATGAGCTAAAATGCCAAAAATTAAGAGAATTCAGCCAAATCCTCATTTGTCCTTCGGACACCCACCCTGCGGGCGGGTTCCCAGTTTCGCAATCCGAAATCTTTTA
>JASFGC010000284.1:0-5131 GCA_050123975.1 Syntrophobacterales bacterium
TTGCCGTAAACAGCTCCGGTATCAATGCCAATTTTGTTGGGAAGCACCAGGGGCCTCACAAAGGGAGTATGGCCAAAGATCACCCGTTTACCAAAATCCTCCTCCGAGTAGATGAACTCTTCCCGGATCCAAACCAGGTCATCCAAACTCTGATTCTCCAAGGGCACGCCATGTTTGAGTCCGGCGTGAACCATGATGTAACCATCCGTTTCGTAATAAGGCTTTAGTTCCTCGAGAAAGGTGCGGTGCTGTTCAGGTATCAATTGATTCAGGGCCTCCTCATCCAAAACTCCTTGTCTGCCCTCCCAGTGGTCTTCCATTCTCGTTAAGTAGCTCTTGAGGGTAGATTCACCACCGTTATAGATAAAGAGAGCTCGATCAATCCCTGAGAGGAAATCCTTAAACATTTTCTCGTGGTTTCCCATCAAGAAAACGGTTTCAGTATAGATCTCCTTCAGCTCCAGCATATAGTCCACTACCCCGCTTGAGTCATCACCTCTGTCTATGTAGTCACCGAGGAAGATGAGCTGGTCAAGACCGGGGCGCGGATCGATCTGCTCCCACAGCAGCTCGACCTTGTCGAGGCACCCGTGTATGTCCCCTATGACAAAAATGCGCTCCGGAAAAGCCATCACATTTCTCTCATCATCCATTACAACCATTGAAACAATCGGCTCAACTTGCGCTCGTCGAGTCGATGAATTCCTTCTTCCTGGGCCATGGTGACAGCATCGCGATACTCCTCTACCGTGATGGAACGCCTCAACTCAGGAAATTCATGGGCCTCACCACACGGTCGATACTGCCCCATCACATTGACGTAGGTTTCCCTGGATACTTCGTTGGCGAGAAACCGCATAATCTCTCGGGTACCCGCTAGTCCATCCGGCATTACCAGGTGGCGAATGAGTAGGCCACTCTGGGCGACACCTTCCTGGTCCAAGGCGAGGTCACCCACTTGTCGATGCATCTCCTTCACGGCCGCACAAGCCTTTTCACGATAATCAGGCGCTGAGCAGAAACGAGCTGCCTCTTTCCCGTCCCAGAACTTAAAATCCGGCATATAAATATCGAAGATCCGCTCTAGCAATCGCAGGGTGTCCACCTCCTCGTAACCCCCGCAGTTATAGACAAGCGGGACCCGAAGACCTCCCTCAATAGCTGCTGGGAGAGCTTCCAAAATCTGAGGTACCATGTGGGTGGGAGTCACGAAGTTGATGTTATGGCAACCACGTTGCTGCAAAGCCAACATCGTTTGAGCCAAGTCAGCCGCACCAACAGCAACACCTTGAGACAGATGACTAATCTCATAGTTCTGACAGAATATACAGCCAAGGTTGCAGTGGGTCATGAAGATTGTTCCAGAACCTCCCCTGCCAACCAGAGGATCCTCCTCGCCAAAATGGGGACTGTAACTTGAGATCACTGCCTGGCGCCCTGTGTTGCACACGCCCACCTCACCTTCCAGACGATTCACCTCACAGTGTCTTGGGCAGAGACGGCAGTTCTCAAGAATCCCCAGAGCGGATTCAATTCGTTCCTGTAGAATGCCTTCGCTGTGTGTTTTGAGGTAACTTGGCTCCATTATCTATCTCTGAGGCTCTTTGGCTGAGATCCTTAAATTTTTATTTTACCTTGCCGTGCTAACAAGAGCAAATTTAGTTAATTGGTTAATTAGTCGATTAGTCAATTTGTCAATTTGTTAAATCGTAAAATTCATGGCTTCGCCAAGTTATAGGTTATAGGTCATGGGTTATAGGCAATATCCGTCTACCCAATTACTTCTTACCCATTACCTTTTACCTACTTTCAATGGCTCTCTCTCGCGCCCGTGCAAAACCCGGCATGGCGTTTTCAATGGTTTGTTCATCAACGCAATAGGCAATCCGAAAATAGCCAGGACCCCCAAAACCGCTTCCGGGTACGGCCAGGATGTTTTCTTCCTGAAGCAAGCGGACAAAAGCCACGTCATCAGAAATGGGGCTCTTTGGGAACAGATAGAAGGCCCCCCGCGGCTTGATAAATTCGTAGCCGGCATCGCTCAGCCCCTGGCAAAATCGATCCCGGCGGGCCCGGTACACATCGACGTCCACACAGGTTCCCTGCAGATGTTGTACCACCCTCTGCATGAGGGCAGGAGCATTGACAAAGCCAAGAATCCTGTTGGCCAGTATGATACCGCCCATTAAATTATCAACCTGATCTGCCTCTGGGTGAACCACGAGGTAGCCCAAACGCTCTCCTGGCAAGGACACATCTTTTGAATAAGAAGTGGCCACAATGCTGTTTGGATAACTCTCCAGGATGCTGGGCACTTCGACGCCGTCATAGACAATTTTCCGGTAGGGTTCATCAGAGACGAGGTACAGGTTTTTCCCCAATTTACTGCTGCTGGTGCGCAGCAGGTCCCCGAGGTCTTCCAAGGAATCACGATCGTACACCTGTCCGGTCGGATTGTTGGGGGAATTGATTAAAACCACCTTGGTTCGCTTACTTATTGCCGCTTCAATGGCCTCCAGATCAAGGGTAAAATCCTCCTTCGTGGAAACCACCTGTATCTGGCCACCGTGATTGTCCGCATAAAAGCCGTATTCCACAAAATACGGTGCTGAAACGATCACTTCATCGCCGGGATCAAGAAGTGTTTTCAGAATACAGTTCAGCCCCCCCGCAGCCCCGCAGGTCATAACCACATGCTCAGCGCTGACCTCAACCCCTTGTTCACCACTTACATATGCGGCAACCGCAGCACGTGTCTCTTGGTACCCTGCATTGGCCATGTACCCATGAGCGCCGGCTGACGACTCAGCAATAATTGAATGGAGTGCTTGACGAAAGCCTTCGGGCGGCTCCAAGTCCGGATTGCCAAGGCTGAAATCGAAAACCTTGTCTGCACCATGGAGAGCTTTGAGTCGCGCTCCCTCTTCGAACATTTTGCGAATCCACGACGAGCGTTCAATAGCATCCTGTATTTTCACAGCGAGAGCCATATCAGTGCCTCCTCATACAAGAACTGTGCCGCAACTATAGCGAAACCAACAGGGGCCTTCAAGGAAATTTTCTTGAATCTGCGCAACTTTGCCACCGCCAGCCCTTCACCCGGATATTTCATAAATCACTTGCTGCGACCATTTTATTGTAGTTCGCTCGCTCACCCAAGTCCGCTCTTGCGGACTGGGGGTTGCGCTCGCTAGAGCATTTTCAGGAAATATCCGGGTTGACAGTCTTCCCTTTATATGAAATAAGCGCTCAATAAGTTGGATTTACCCCATAGCCACGGGATCTTTGTAATGATTTTGGTTACAGGCGGTGCCGGCTACATCGGCAGTCATACCCTACTCAGTTTGCTCGATGCTGGCCACGAACCTGTAACCGTGGACAACCTTTGCTACGGCCACCGCGAGGCTGTTCTGAATGGTCATTTCGTTCAGGCCGACCTGGGAGATCAGCAAGCACTCAGCAAGTTGTTTGAAAGTTATCCAATTGAGGCGGTTATTCACTTTGCCGCCTTTTGTTATGTGGGCGAATCAGTAACCTCACCCGACAAATATTTCAACAACAACCTGGTAAACGGGCTCAATCTTCTCAATGCCATGCTCAAAGCCGGCGTGGACAAGATTATTTTCTCTTCCTCCTGCGCAGTCTACGGCGAGCCGCGGGAAATTCCCATTCCAGAAACCCACCCCAAAAACCCGATTAATCCGTATGGTCTGAGCAAACATTTTTTTGAGCAGATCCTTGACGCTTACAACGCTGCCTATGGCTTGAAATATGTGTCTCTGCGCTACTTCAACGCAGCCGGCGCTGATCCCAAAGGGGGTATCGGCGAGTCGCACCACCCTGAAACCCACCTGATTCCTCTCGTGCTGCAGACGGCCCTTGGCCATCGAGATGAGGTAAAAATTTTTGGTACTAACTACCCAACCCCCGACGGCACCTGTGTGCGTGATTACGTGCATGTGTGTGATTTGGCAGAGGCGCATGTTCTGGCCCTTGGCTATCTACTCTCGGGGGCGGAGAGCATCTGCCTCAACCTTGGCACAGGTAGGGGTTACTCTGTGAGGGAAGTTGTTGAGCTCTGTCAACAGATATGTCAGAAACCCATCCCGCAGACAGATGTGGAACCACGTCCCGGGGATCCTCCGGAATTGGTGGCCTCTGGAGATCTGGCCCGGCAAATATTGAAGTGGAATCCCCACTATTCACTGGAAGAGATTATTTCCACCGCCTGGAACTGGCATCAAAATCCTAAATTCTAATCAAGTCTACACTTGCTCTGTCGGGCATAACAATTGCTTGTCAAACAACAGCATGGGGCATGGGGTAATAGGTGATGGGTAATAGGGTAGCAGTGATGTGTCAATAATTTATAATCTACGACCTCTAACCCATAACCTATTACCTGGCGGAACCACCATTTGACCTAACGCTAGGCGCTATGCGCTTTGCGCTCACGGAGTGAGATATGGCAAAACGAATTCTGGTTACAGGCGGGGCTGGCTTCATCGGAAGTCATCTTTGCGAAAGATTGCTGGAGAAAGGGAATGAGGTAGTTTGCCTCGACAACTTTTTTACGGGTAGCAAGGACAATATTAAGCATCTCTATAGTGATTATCGCTTTGAGCTCATCCGTCACGATCTGGTAAATCCCATTCTTCTCGAGGTGGATCAAATCTACAACTTGGCTTGCCCTGCCTCACCGGTTCACTATCAATACAACCCCGTAAAGACGGTAAAGACGAGCGTCATGGGAACCTTGAACATGTTGGGGCTGGCCAAAAGGGTGAAGGCCCGCATCCTCCAGGCCTCCACCTCAGAGGTATACGGAGACCCAACCGTGCACCCACAGCCTGAGACCTATTGGGGAAACGTCAGCTGCATAGGACTCAGAAGCTGTTACGATGAAGGTAAGCGGGTGGCTGAAACTTTGATGATGGACTATCACCGCCAGAATAAGGTGGATATCCGTATTGTTCGCATATTCAACACCTATGGACCACGGATGGCTCTCAACGACGGGCGAGTCATGAGTAACTTCATAACCCAGGCTCTGCGAGGGCAACCACTCACTATCTACGGTGACGGCAACCACACCCGTTCCTTTTGCTATGTGAGTGATATGGTCAAAGGT
>JASFGC010000285.1:0-5107 GCA_050123975.1 Syntrophobacterales bacterium
AAAAAATGCGTTGAACTGTCAAGAATGGCCGGTTTGCGAAACGTCAGTTATGCAGGCATGACTGATATTCCAGGAAGGAAAGGTATTCTTTTAAAAGAGGTGGAAGGGGCCTACGAAAGAGCAGGTGCCAAATTGGCCGCTTCGTATGCTCTCTCAAAGGGATGTACTACTCACCCAAGGAACTGCGGTGCCTGCCCCTCTATGAGCGAGTGTCCCCTCAAAAAGTATATACCTATGAGGAGTTGCTGATAAAGCAAAGAGCATGGAGCATAGAGCATAGGGCAAAAAGATAGAGATCAGACGACAGAGGACAGAGGACAAAATTGCGGATTGCGGATTGCGGATTGCGGATTTAAAAACAAGTAGTCAGGAGTCAGACGTCAGAGGACAGAGGATAGAGGACAAAATTGCGGATTGCGGATTGCGGATTTTAAAAGACGAAATACGCAACTAGAACTGGGAATTTTCTTGTCGCAGATACCGCTTGCGGTGCGGGGCTGAGCGGCCTGTCTCGCCGAAGTCTTGACGAAGGCGGAAGCAAAGCAAGCGCCACTGGAGAAAGATGATGGCAATAGCAAAAGATGAAAATATCGTACTGGCTGGAGATATTGGGGGGACCAAAACGAATCTGGGTCTCTTCTCTCGAGGTAAGAGACGTCCTGTGGCAAAGGTTATTGAGACTTATCCCAGCCGGGAGGCACCGCACTTGGAATTGATTATCGAGCAGTTCTTAGATAAACATCGTGCACCCATTAAAAGTGCATGCTTTGGGATAGCTGGCCCAGTGATCAGGGGTCGGTGTCAAACCACGAATCTGCCCTGGGATGTCTCTGAAGTAAAAATAAAAAAGCGCTTCAAGTGGGCGCAGGTTGGTCTGATCAATGACTTGACGGCTACCGCTTATGCAGTTCCTCTTTTGACCAGTCGAGAGCTTCTCTCCTTGAACAAAGCGAAAGCGAGGAAAGAACAGAATCTAGCACTTGTAGCCCCAGGGACAGGTATGGGAAAAGCACTGCTTATTTTCGCGGAGGGGCAGTACATACCCGTCGCTTCTGAGGGCGGACACGCGGATTTTTCTCCAAATGATGAAGCAGAAGTTGAGCTTTGGCGCTACCTCTCTCACCGTTTTGGGCATGTAAGCATTGAAAGGGTGTTATCGGGTCCTGGCCTGGTGAATATCTATTCATGGCTGAGGGATTCAGAACGCTTCAGCGAACCTGCCTGGCTGGTTAGGAGAATGGAGGAAATTGATCCAGCAAGGGCAATTGCTGAAGCTGCGCTAACTGAGAAAGATCCCCTGTGTGTAGCGTCTCTGAATACCTTTGTCTCCATATTGGGGGCTGTTGCAGGAAACCTGGCCTTAACAGCTATGACTATTGGCGGTGTTTACCTGGGAGGCGGAATACCGCCAAAAATATTACCTAAACTGGAAGAGCCTATTTTCATGCAGGCTTTTACCAACAAAGGTAGGTTTAAAGAGTTCCTCGAGAGCATACCCGTTCGGGTGATTCTCAACGATAAGGCAGCCCTGCTCGGCGCGGCGCACTGTGCCTTCGGTCGCTTGGCACAGAGAGCATAGGTCTGGACGATCGCGGATTGCGGATTTTGAAGGGGATTGGGACTAGATAGGATTAGGATATGGTCTGATTTACTTTGTCAATTTGTAGATAACTACTAGAATTATCGGATATTACTGTTATTTTTATCAACAATTTATTATCAATAACGCTTGTTCATACGGTATTAACTGTAAAGGTTGTTAATATAACTTAAGAAATAGCTGTTTTCAGAATTTTTGCTTTGACACCTAATTGATTTTACGCTAGAGTCTCATGAATAAACGAGGAAAGATGTAAATTTATACTATGTATTGGCACATTTTTTCACACTGCGTACCTTAGAAAGACTATTGCTAACTCCTGTTTCTCTTTTGTTACTCTTTTGATTCGACCAGACACATTGATTACATTTGTTTCTTCTTTATCTTTTACTATATCACTAGCATATAATTGTAAGTTGACAGTCTCATTTTTATTATAATGAGTCCAATTGTCTAACTTAATCAGGGCCCCATTTATACTTACATCGACAATAGTACCTTGAGTGCTTTTCTTCGGTTTTTTATTACTGACTACAACTTTGAAAGACCTTGTTACTCGACGATACTTCCTTTTCTCCTCATGATAATATTCGCATTGGTTGCACGTATCAGTTGCAGCTTTGAGTTGAGAGGGCTCAAGTAACTGAGGAATCAAATAAGCCTTATCTATAGTTGGTTGCTCTGGGCATTGCCCACTGCAGAAATAATGACATCGTTCCCAGACTGGCTCTTTCATGGTGCCACCTCCACTTAGAGAGTCAAAGTCCGGTGGTTGGGTGTTCAGATTGAAGAATTAATTTCTGTAATTCGGGCAGAATGTATGATCGCAAATTTTGAAGATAAGCGATAAACCACCTAAATCCGTATTAAATTACGTTTTGCTCTTAATGTAAATACGAAAAATTCGTAGATTTGTTAGTTTTTTGTAAGTTTTTTGTTAATTTCTTGTAGAAAAGTGCCCTTTTCACATATAATTTACGTATCTGAGCACTTGTTTTTCGTTTTTCTGCAAGGGTAGAGCATGGATTCCTTTGAGAGAAGGAAATACACCCGAACACTCAATAACTTCAAAACGAAGATCAGGCTTACTCGCACTTCTGAAGAAGTTGACGGTGTCACCCTGGACTTATCCCAGGGCGGTGCCTTCGTCACCAGCGCTTCTTGGCCTGACTTTCAAAAGAATGAAAAAGCTGAATTGAGACTGTTTTTGCCCCCTGAATTTACTGGGCAAACAGCCACCTTGACTCTGACTGGTCCTGCAGTGATCAAGAGGGTTGAACAGGACAGGCAAGGGGTGGCCGTCAAATTCCTGAAAGAGCTCAAGGCTTTCCAGCCTTCGCTATAAGCAGTATTCCTCTCTTTACAACACGATGCCTACCTTGGAGATTTCCTCGCGTAACTAGATTTTCCCGAGGAACAAGAATCCTTGAAAAATACTCTTTTTTTGTCTAAGCTCACCAAATAGCTCATACCTTAAAGCACTAGGGCACATTCATTGCATCTCTCATGAGGCCTGTCACCCTAACGAAACCGGACAACACCTATGTACAAGCTGGAATTGAAATTACAGAATCTCACACTCAAAGAGTACGCTCTCGCCAATGGAGCTAAACTGGCGATCGGCCGCCATCCTGCCAGCGAAATTGTTCTTGATGACATGTCTGTCTCTCGTCACCATGCCACCATCGAAGTAGAGGGAGAACAATTACTCGTTTTCGATCACAGGAGTAAGAATGGGATAAGAGTGAACGGGAAAAGAGTAGAATCGGCTCAGCTGAAGGATGGCGATATTGTCAGGATTGGCAAGAAGTTTACCATCGAGGTCTCTGTGCCCCCAGCAAAGAAAAGAGAAGCAACGGTAACCGCCGAGCACGTTAAGAAAGCTTAGTATCCTGAAGATTTCAGACCTAAAAGCTCAAAGCCTCCCGGTAAAGAGGTCATCCAACTCAATCTGCAATCTACAATCTTAAATCTTAAATCAAACAATTATCTTCACTATAGATTCTCCGTTTTTACCAGCCCCCTTCGTCGACCACGCTTTTTGCCAACTTAGTTAGCACCTTACGTCAACTTAGTTTACACTCTTTAACTTACGAGAATTAATAGATTTTCTTGCGACACTCTTTGCAAAGCGCAAACTTGGTTGGCAATCTCAGGGGCAGCCAAGATAGTCTGTCCTCAATGCATCCACATTTTTGCAAAAGAAATAGATAGTTATTTTAGATAGTTGGATACAGGTTGCGCAATATTATTTCTGCACCTGTAATCTGGCATGTTTGTTGCCATTAAGGAGGTTACGGTAATGTCAATTTTTCAACAGTAAACATCATGGTTATGAAGGAAAGAAGGAATGAGTCCCCGGTGTCAACATAATCTTCATCCCATTAAACCTTCCGGGAGCTATAGGTTTCTTCTCAACCACTCTGTGGAAAAAGAAAACCGCATACATTCCAGAACCGAAGTTGAATGTCCGGTCACCATGATAACTCCAAATGGTCCAGTGGTAGCAATCACTGAAAACATCAGCCTCAGTGGTGCTGCTATCCGTTTTGCTGAACCTCCACCGCCTGTTGCCTCGCCCGTTCGTTTCGTTTTCAAACCAAGAATGGGGCATTTCTTGGTAGCCATTGCCGAGATTGTTTGGTCAGACAATTCCACAGACCACGACCCTGGCGCGCATAGAATGGGTGTCCGCTTCATCCATCTTTTTGAGGGTGCCAGCCTGACCCTCAAGGGCGTGATTGATGACTTTCGAAAAGATCTTAACTTTGTCTCCTCAAACGTGCCAAGTGGAAGGCGCCCTGTTGCTTAAGGTTTAGGTATGTCTTGTTTGTGGGGATGCGCTAGCAAGGATCTGGAAGCGTTGAGATGGGAATATGTTTCCCTCGGTCGTTCTGAAGGGGGTGATTATAGTGGCGCACTGTCACATCAGCACTTGTCGTGGCTTCAGAAAAGGAAAATGTCCACACCAAGAGATAATGGAAAGGGCGTATCTTATTCCTCAACTGTTGGCCCCCGATACGCTTCAAGAATGCAGGAATATCTGCCTGCACTGCATGGAATCCCACCTGAATAGAAGGAAAGATCCACGAGTATCAGTTTCTTTCTTCGTATCCTGCAAACATCCAGACAGGACGGAATTGCGAGGACATGCTTATAATTTGAGCGTTGGAGGACTGGCGATAAAAACCAATTATCCCATTGGAACGGGAGAGCAATTAATATTAGAGTTCCGTGAGCCTACGACCTTTAAGCCTGTGACGTTGGAGGGACAAGTGGCGTGGCGTCAATTCAACGGTGATACGTCCAGAGAAGAAGATGCCTTGTTCTCTGCAGGAATCCAGTTCTTGGATCTTGCGGATCCTACTCGAGCGCTTCTTTCGAAATCAATTCAAACCTGGAGTGATTGATGGACGTGCACAGGCAATCCAGGTAAGAAAACCAATGGACCGTTCAGCTCTCTCAATATATTGTGCCGGATTTTAGAAGCATTTCATTCAAATCAAA
>JASFGC010000286.1:0-5096 GCA_050123975.1 Syntrophobacterales bacterium
ATCCGGCTCTCTTGCCGTGTTGATAGATGGTAAACCATTCTTCCTGGAGTTCTTGGCTGGCCAGTTTTTGTACTTCCGGGGTGAGAACCTCTCCTTCGCCATAATTGAGACGATGGACGAAAACTGCCACATAGCAAATCCAGGCAGCCAAAATCGCAATGGCGAGGGCAAAGCCCAGTCTTCTTTGCCACGTTTTCTTGCTAATGGTGCTCATCTTGCCTGCGCCTGACCAGCTCCTCAGCATTTTGGAGCATTTGTTGAAAATCTCCCTGCTCTAGTCCCGCCCCCAGAGCAATCTTTTCTAGCATCCCCCTCGGTAGCAGGTCTCCCGGCGCATGGGCATCCGAGTTGAGTATCAGGTTAGCCCCTGCTGCCCGGGCCACTTTAGCCACATGTCCGTTGGTGAAAGAGTGGCCTTTGCGGCCTGAAATCTCCAGAAGAATGCCACGCCGTGCCGCCAGGGCTGCCTCCTCTGGCGTAAGCAAGCCCGGATGGGCAAGAATGTCAATGTCAGCCTCTAGCCCAGCCTGATTCGTGCCGGGCAGTACTGGTTCCATTATGCTCTCCCCATGGACAACAACCAACCGCGCCCCTAACTTTCTGGCCTCCACCGCCAAAGGTGCAATGGTGGGAGGCGGCACATGGGTGAGCTCAATTCCGGCCACTACTTGGATACGATTGTACTGATTGATTTCTGCCGCAGCTTTTACCACCCGAGGAATAATGAGATCTAAGTTACTGCGGTCAGCGTGATCGGTGATTCCGATGAAACGGTACCCCATTTCCTCGGCGCGCCGTACCAGCTCGCTCACCACAAGTTCACCATCGCTGAATAAGGAATGAGTATGCAGATCGATCAAAATGTTTCTCCTTTCTTTGGCAGAAACGTACCGGCAGAACATGCACAATTTGTTCCGAACGGTTTCGTTAAGAAAAGCCTGAGAGTAAGGGAGCGGCTCAAGGCTCAAGGCTCAGGGCACAAGGTAAAAAAACAAAAAAGAACTTATTCGCTCCTTATGCCTTGCGCCTCATGATGCAAAGCGCTAAGCGCAGAGCGCAAAGCGTGAGGTGAACAGTAAACGGTGAATGGTAAACCGATTATGCGCCGGCTCCGAGACCGTTCAGCGTTTACCATTTACCGTTTACTTATTTTTTCGCTATGCGCCATGCGCTATGCTCTATGCGATCACAAAGTACTTGATCTTAATGGCACCTGGGCAAGATGACAAGGGGATCGAGGGATTTTTGATTGGGGATTGGGGATTGGGGATTTGATAAAAGCTGGCAGCTAGCAGCATGCAGCGGGCAGCTTTTCAACTAGGAACTAAACACTAGGCACTGTTGAACGACGCGGAGAGGCGGGGAAACGGCGAAACGGTAAGATACGGCTTGTGTTACTCTTTTGATACTCAAAACTATTTTTACTAGCTCTACGACCTTTACGACTTTTGCGATTTCAACGATTTGACAATTTGACAATTTGACGAATGAACGAATTCTCTAATTCCTCAATTCCTTAATTGTTCTTGCTTTACATCTTATATTTGCCAAAGTCTTCCGGAGAAAGATTTTCCAGAATATCAGTCCATTTTTTGGCTTCTTCGTCTTTGATTTCCACTTTGGCAGTGGAGTCTAGCTTGCCTGATTTTTCTATTACCTGCTCGTCCACATAAATTCGGGCGTTAGCTCGTAAGGCTATGGCAAGAGCATCACTAGGTCGAGCGTCTATCCGAGTCTGTTTGCCGTTCACATTCAGGTAGATCCAAGCGTAGAAAGTATTATCCCTCAAGTCGCAGACCTCGACCTTTTCAACCTTGGCACCCAAATGGCCCATCAGGTTCTTGATTAGATCATGTGTCATAGGACGGGAAAACTCGACCTTTTCAAGTTCAGTGGCAATGGCAGTGGCCTCTAATAAGCCTATCCAGATAGGCAAAGATGTTTCACTATCAGGATCTTTCAATACAACGATGGGCGTATTCGTCTGCGGATCCATGGTAAGACCCGATATTTTCATTTCCCGCACCATGATTTCTCCTTCACAATCTTCAAGCTCAGGTTATCTTCTACACAAACCACACCTTCCAAAGAGTGGGCATGTCCTGCGGTAATTAAAACAGGTACCTGCTCACCAACCAGTTCTGATGGCCCCTGAAAATTCACCACCCTATTCTGTGGGGTTCTCCCGCTGAGTTGGGATCCTCCAATCTGACTCGGACCTTCCACCAACACCCGAGCGGTTTGCCCCACCTGTGCTTCGTTCTTCTCAAGTGTTATACGCTCTTGCAAACTCTGCAGAGTTTGCAGTCGCCGCAGTTTAACGTCATCCTCCACCTTGCCGTCCAGACGGCTAGCCGCTGTCTGTGGTCTATCTGAGTACTTGAAAGAGAAAAGCGCATCGAAACGAACTTCCTCCAACAGGCTCAGGCTCCCCCGAAAGTCCTCCTCATTTTCACCAGGAAATCCAACAATCATGTCCGAGGATACCGCCACGTCCTCTCGTATTGCCCGCAGCTCTTTCACCAGTCGGAGGTAGTGTTCCCGCGTGTATCCCCGCTTCATCCGTTTTAGTATTCGGTCAGATCCCGATTGCACCGGAAGATGGATGTGAGGGCAAAGTGGTTCGATATCCGCAAAACATTGCATGAGTGATGGCGACAGGTCTTTGGGGTGCGAGGTAGTAAAACGAATTCGAAGCAACCCTTCCACTTGGGCTACTCGCCTCAGCAATCCAGCAAAATCCAATTCCTCCGCAACTCCTTGGCCGTAGGAGTTCACATTCTGACCCAAAAGCGTGACCTCCCGTGCACCGCATGCAACTAGGCTGGCCACCTCCCGAACAATTTCTTCGCTCGGACGGCTGCGCTCCCCACCACGGACGATTGGTACTATACAGTAGGTGCAGAAATTATCACAACCTCTCATAATGGTTACGTAAGCGCTCACTTCAGGCCTACACAACTGCGACCGACCGTTAGGCTCATCACCAAAATCGTAGGAGAAATCTACAAAGGCCTGCCGTTCTCCGGTAGTCTCATAACGAGCGAGCATGGCCGGCACTCTGCTGACGCCGTGTGTCCCTACCACAAGATCCAGGTGTGGCAGCCGTCGCAACAGATCCTCGCCATACTGCTGAGCCACGCAACCACCAAGAGCCACTACCAATTCCGGCTGGTTGCGCTTGAGTTGTTTGAGACGGCCCAGGTAGCTGAATGCCTTTTGCTCGGCTTTGTCGCGTACAGTGCAGGTGTTGATGAAGATAAAATCCGCCTGGCGATAATCATCCACCGGCTGGAAATCCTCTTCACCAAGTATTTCCACCAAACGTTCACTGTCGTAACGGTTCATCTGGCAACCGAACGTTCGGACAAACAGTCTCCTGATTCTTTTATCGCTCATCTTGCTCACGAGTCAGTCCCGGAGTTCGTTGCTAATTTTTTCTTCAGCCTGCTAATCTCCTTTGTGGCCTCAGATAGCCGGTTAGCCAAAGCGCGGATGATCCTTTGGGCGATCTCAGGATGCTCCTCAATCATATCCTGAATGTTGTCGGCTGAATAGACCTGGACAACACTATTGCCCTTGGAAATTATTGTGGCCGAACGCACTTTGTTCAGCACGCTTGCCATTTCGCCGAAAAACTCGCCGGGGTTGGCAATGCGCCCAACTTCCCTGCCGCCCTTTGAAACCACTAATCCCTGCTCAGTGGATATCAGTTTGAAGATGTCAGTGTCTCTCGCCCCCTCCTCAATAATGACCTCGTTGTCTCCATAGAAACGGACGTCTATATTTTCAGCCTTTGACCCTGCCTCTTCTAGCCCCGCAGCGTGTCTGGTCTGTGTAAGCTGCTCAAGTAAAGACAGGATGACTCCTTTACTCATCTGGGGCCGTTCGTACAGTATGAACTCTATCGCCTCTCTGTCATAGATGGCGATTCGGGTCTTGTCTATCGAACGAGCGCTGACGCTGGAAGGCCGATTGAGAAAACAGGTCTCCAGACCGAATACATCTCTCTCCCCGAGAATGGCAAGCTGTCGCCCGTGGCGGGTGACCTTCACGTTACCGCTGAGTACTACACAAAAATGGCTGCTGTGCTCACCTTCGGCAATGATTTCCGTATCTTCTTCGTAGGTACGGACTTCCAGGGCCGTTGCCCCGTCCTCCAGGTCTATATCTTCCAGCCATTTTTCATCCGCCACGGCTTCACCTTGCCAGCCCCGTCCAGGGTGGTTATTCCTGCGGCGGCATGTCAGGAATAGCCCCCATGGAGGTTAATCTTTATCCCAGCCGCCCGCAATTTTCAAGAGCGAAGAAATATTTATTCAACATCGAAAACCTGGTCCTTAGGGCCAGTCCACGATCCCGTCTCGCGGGGGTCAGAATGCAATGGCCTTGCCGATACAGGTGCGAGATCTCTTGGAGTCCTGGAGTATTTGAGTACTGGAGTGTTGGCAAAAACGAAAGCCGGAATTTAATGAGAATTGGTCTTTTCATTACTCCATTACTCCACCACTCCAACACTCCAGCAGACTGGCGCAAGGAGGAAAGAGTACGAAGCCCCCTCAGGGGCCAATCCAAAGCCGGGCCTGCCGCGCCGTAGCCATGGCGAAGGCGGGTCCTTGGGGTCCGAATTATTTACTAGGGCTTATCCCACCGTACTGATCCGCTTGAGCTCCACTTCTTGACCCAAGGCTTCAAGCAAAACCTTTAGACTATCATGACGTCCGGGCGGTACTGCCATCTGCACGAGCCCTCTCTGAGGATCCAGTGTGGTTAAGGTTGTCAGCCCCTCATATGCCTCCAGGATAAATTTAAGATAATGGATTTCGTGAGGATCGACCTGGTAGATCCACAGGGTTGATCGCTTCTGGGGACTGACTCTAACAGCCATGGATCACCTCATGGAAACGGTTTGGCCACGTTACCATGTTTACCTGGTGGTTACAAGGCCCAAGCCCTGTGTCTGGCTCCGCCCATTTGGGCTCAGCCCGCGCCGTTTGGCTTCGCCGTCATTTATGGTCAGTAGGCCAAAAAGTGGCCATCATTTCTTCGCGCTCGCTCCGCTCCGCTCAGTCCCGCAAGCGGGTCCCTAGTTTCGC
>JASFGC010000287.1:0-5073 GCA_050123975.1 Syntrophobacterales bacterium
TTAAGGTTTCGAATTCTCTTTCTGTTTTGCCTGACACCTGAAACCTTGAGATTCTATGATTGCAGATTTTGGTAGGAAAATCACGGTGACTCAAATTCAGATTACATCCTGTGCTCTTCTAGCCAGAGATTCACGGTTGAGCGTAATGTTGACCTCTCAGACGGACTGATACCTTTTGGATCGAAGCGATAGCGGTAATGCAGCTCCAAGATGGATTGCAGGGGCTCAGTGGCAATAGATGGGGGTTGACCCTCCTCGATTCTTGCAAGCAAGTGAAAAAGCGTCTCGCCTGGATGTCGGACAAAACCCAACTCGCTTAGCCTTTCCGCAATTAAATAGAATTCTGAATCTACTCCGATGCGAACTTCAGTTTCGCTCTGCTCTCCATCCTTTTCTGCCCGAGTCACTCGTTTCTTGCGGTACACTCTCCACGCCAAGATGATGAGCAGCGGTATAAGTAGCCAGCCGATGTACTTCGCCGCCTCAGATTTTCTTTGGCTCCAGCGGTATTTTGACACAGTGTAAACACACCACGACCAGAGATCAGGCAATCCTCCCCACTTTCTCGCTTTTTTCTCTTCGAGAACGATCCAAGAGGCGGGCGTGGTATCAAGATTGTTCCAGGTACCATTAAGGTACACCAGGGTCCAGGCATGGGCATGACGTTGACGCACCACGAAAGCATCTTCGAGATCGCTAAACTCGTGCACCGAATAGCCGGTGGCATAGCGCGCCGGAATACCGAGTGTTCGTAGAATGAGGATTGTTGACGCGGCAAAATACTCACAATGTCCGGAGCGGGAATTCAGCAGAAAATTTGCCAATGCAGTTGTGTTCTTGTTTTCTCCGCTGAGCGTCAACGAGTAGCTAAAATTCTGCCGGAAGTAGGACTTAATCGCCGCTACATTCAGCTGCGGAGAATCAGCATGGAGCTGAAGCTTTGCTATTGTTTTCTCTACAGCACTTTTCTCCTCTGGGGGAACGAACAAATCTGCTTCACTGGGAGGGCTGTCGATGGCAGCATTTCGAGCGTAGTGCACCCGATAGTTTAGCAGCCCAGGGCCGTCTTCCACCTTTACGGTTCCATATTGATTCTGGCCCATTGTCAGGACAGGCAGTTCTTCTACTTGGACAGCACCCATGGGAAGTTTTAGTATGGTTTTATTCCGCTGGAGATACGTAGAAACCACGAGCGCTAAGGTCTCTTTGCTTTCAACACTCTTCTCCTGCTCCGGAACCCCATTCGTTGAGATCTGGAGATTCCAGGTAGCTCCGTCTTCCGTCGGCTGTACAGGTTGAAAGGTTGACTGTCTGGCAAACCAGGTGGAAGACCTGTAAACGTTAAAGCTTGCCTCTCTCAAGAGCAGCGGGGATGGTTGGTGTGAACTCATCTTCACTCTGAAGAGGATTTGGTTAGACAATTTCAAAGTGCCTACGTCTCCGATGGCGCTTTTGGCTCGATAAGCATTGGGCTCCTTTTGAATGAACTGGCTATACCATTCAATTGCCTTGTTCTCCACGGTGGCCTGGAACCGATGGAGCCAAACGTGCCCCACATAGCCCACAGAACCAGCTACGAGCAACAGAGACGCCCAAACTACCGGAGAATACCGCTTGTTCGGACGGATGAACAGAAGGGCCCAGGATGAGAGAAATATAAGTCCCACATAAAACCATATTGACCTCATATTGGCAGCGCTGGCAGAGAGGATGCAAAGAGCGAAGTAAGGATAGGTAAGGTTTATGGTTATGGGGTTCTTCTTCTGCTCTTCAGATCCTTTTCGCCTCAGCAGCAGAAAAAGAGCGCTGATATCGATATCTTCACTCGTGCTGTATGCCAGAGAGGCCATGAGAGGAAAGAATGTCATGGGGAGCCACTGCAGGACAACCAACATGACGGGTACTGAACTTTTCGAGGCAAGGCTGTAAACGAGCATCCCCAGAAAAATGACAACGCACAAATCCGAGATACGATTAAAATCAGAAGCAGAAAAGTCCCACCGCACAGTAACAAGACGTGCTCCCTCAAGTACCAGCGCCATGATAACTGCGGGTATGAGCAGTTGCGTCTGCCAGCCCCAAAAAATGAGAGAAGTCCCGAGGATAAAGGAAGGTGCTTTCATAGTCTAGCCAGTCCCTCTTCAATCTTGCCCACTTCCAACCTGAGAAGATGCTCAGGATTTCCTTTCATGGGACCCGGTTCCAGGACAGGAGGATCATCACCTGCCGCTATTACCAGTACCAATGTTGGGATCTCAAGCTCCAGAAGCTTCCCAATGAATTGCTGTCTCTCATCGTCCCAGGACAAAAGAACACAGATACAGCCACTCAACAGGGAAGAGCGTTCAAGCACTACAGGAGGTAAGGTAGTGAACGGTTTATTTTTGCAGGGCTGCACTGAAGCCAGAATCTCCAGCATTCTGTCGGTGTGGGCTACTCCCCTGCCCGCTGTAAAACAATAGGCCTCCGCTCCCACGAACATGAGATCCAACAGGGATTCCTGGCTCTGTACAGCGCAGGCAAAGGAGGAGGCAACCGACACAGCCTCTTCAAATCTTTCACTCTTTTCCGTGTTCTGAAAGGTGTCTAGAATCAGTCCGTGTCGAACGTAGAATTCATCCTGATACTCTTTGACCACCGGTCGGCCGGTTTTGGCCCAGCTCTTCCAGTGGATGCGACGCAATGGATCTCCCGGACGATAGTCTCTTAAAGAAATGAACTCCTGGGAGTCGCCCACCGAGTAGGCCAGCGCCACCCCACCTGGTTGATATTTTCTGGTTCCGGGGAGACTGAGGTTCGGTAAGCTGTAGCGTTTGGGAAGTATCAAAACGGATTGCTGGACTGGTAGAGTGACAAAACCTTTGAACAGACCGAGGGGGTCAGGACGGGCAATGGCAAGGCTCGTCAGGTTGAGACGCCCCCGCTGCCCTGGCAAGATTTCTGCCTGTACTTCGCTTTTGCTGTTGGGGGTAAGAGCCGGTAGATTGCGTTCTTTGCCGACACCTCCCTCTTTTCTGGATACCAACAAAAGCCAGCGATGATATCCTACTATGCGGTCAAAAAGATTACGCTTCCCCTCCTTTGGTTCCGCACTTTCTGCGAATTCACTGAAGCTTGGCCGAGGGTCATTCGAGTTGTCGAAGATCTGCAGATCCCTCTGTGGTTTCTGGCTGGTATTATGAACTACTATACGGTAAGGAAGTACCTCACCCACTGTGCCAAAAGGCGGCAGAATTCGTCTGGCGGCGAAGTTGTTTCGAAAGAAAAGGCTCCAGACAATTGAGACTACCAGGAGTGCAAAAAGGAAGGTGAATGCCTGATATGCCATGGATTGGTTGGTGTCAAGCCCTACCACAGCGGATGCAGCTACTCCACCAGCAACGAGCAAGCCTGCCTTGCTAAATCGACGTTTATACCAGCGCCATAGTAAATAGTAGAGGCAAAAACATTTATAAATGAACCGTCGGAACAACAAACAATTACCTCTATTTCCATGGTAAGGTGAAAGTTAGCTGCCGGTCATTGAAGTTTCTTTATCATTATTAACAACCGTTATGCCGGAACAGGAACCTTTTCAAGGGTCTCTTCCACTACACCCTCAGCAGTCCTGCCGGAGAAGCGGGCCTGGGGATCCATTACCATTCTGTGGGCCATCACGGGCACCGCAATTTCCTGCACCTGCTCCGGAGCGACAAATTCTTGTCCGTCAAAAAGCGCAAGAGCCTTGCTAGCGTTCATCAGAGCAAGAGATGCTCGAGGACTGGCGCCCAACTGGACCCCCAGGGCGGACCGGGTGCCGCTGACAATGTCCACTATGTACCTCTTCAACTCGTCGCTGATGCGCACTTCTTTCACCTGTTCCTTCAAGGCAAGAACATCCTCCACCGTAGCGCAGGAGGAAATATCTTCTATAGGATGGCGCTCTTTTTGGTCAGTGAGAACAGCCACCTCCTCGTGCGGAGATACATACCCGAGACTACACTGAAGCGCAAAACGATCCATTTGGGCCTCGGGAAGCGGATAGGTTCCTCGCGATTCCACCGGATTCTGAGTGGCGATCACAAAGAAAAGATTCTCAAGGCGTCGGAGTTTGCCGTCAATGCTTACCTGTCCCTCTGCCATTGCCTCCAGGAGAGCCGATTGTGTTCTGGGTGAGGCTCGGTTTATCTCATCGGCAAGCAGTATGTTGGTAAAAATCGGTCCCTGGTGAAGACGGAAAAGTTGCTCCTTCTGGTCAAAGATAGAAACACCGAGAATATCCGAAGGCAAAAGGTCGGGGGTAAACTGAATGCGCTTGAACTCAGCGTCAATGGATAGTGCGAGGGTTTTGGCCAAGGTGGTCTTACCCGTGCCGGGATAGTCTTCCAGAAGTACGTGCCCCCCGCTTGCAAAACCTGCAAGGATCTTTCTGATGGCTGCCGATTGCCCTCGCATCACTGTTTCAATGTTTGCGGAAATTGTTTTGTAAATCTCTCCGGGAGATATGTGGGACATTTTATTCTCCATCAATAAGGAGGCCAAATCTGATTATTTACGAACGATTTCAATTGGGACTGCTCCAATCCGTGGATTAGCAGGTATTATGCCAAGGGGGAGGACAGAAGGCAGCAGGCAGGGGGCAGCTGGCAGAAGACAGAGGTCGGAGGTCAGAAGTCAGAGATCAGAGGACAGAGGGAAGATTGCTGAATTGTGATTCTGGATTGCGGATTTGAGATAGAGGATGTTTCAGCTTTCAGCTTTGGTGTTTCTTTTCCCTGACACCTGAATCCTGAAACCTTTAAATTTGATGCTTGGGATAGTAGATTGGAGATTGCAGATTTTAGATTGGAGATTTTAAATTTCGGATTGCGGAATGCGGATTGCGGATTGAAGAGCTCGATACTGGATACTCGTTGCTCGATGTAGATTTACCTCTTACTGCTGACACCTGAAACCTGCTTGCCACGCCGTAGCTCAACAGAGCGTAGGCGGGACACCTAACTCCTGACTCCTTGCCCTGAGCCTGTCGAAGAGCTGTCTCCTGGATTCTTTGCTTATACCGCTTACTGCGCGAAGCGTCCTGAGCTTGTCGAA